>CAIWIS010000898.1 GCA_903912795.1 uncultured Bacteroidales bacterium | reverse complement strand
TGAAGTGCAAAGTGGACGCCGGACGTTTTGGTATATGGAGCGGGTGCGTTGGTTTCAATTTACCGCGGCGGCGATTTTGAAAATCGGCACTATTTCCAGAAAGGGAAACTGAAGGTAACCATACAATCGTCAGCGCCCGACCAGGAAGATATTTTACGTATTCTCAGTCAGGACAAATGCCAAACACTGCCCATTACACGCGGAGCGGATAGGTATTATATAGATTTTACACCCGAAGAAGTGAAGGTATTAAATGCCATTCCTACTGTAACACAGACTTTAACGTCGACAGGGAAAACCCTCACAGTGCCGCTTGATGTGCATGAATATGGAATGTATTTGATTACGGTTGAAAAAGGGAAATAGGGTTTAAAAAGTAAAAAAATGAAAAAAATGAAACTATTTCAACCATTTTTGATGGTTTTTGTGCTCATCGTAGTAACAACAGTCAGCTCTTTGGCTGCCAATACCAACATTGCTCTCAACAAGGGCATTACTACCAGTTCCGAGCATTCCAGTGGCTCCTATCCGGGAATCAATGCCGTGGATGGCAATAATTCGGGCGATGCCAGCCGCTGGGTGAGTGGAGCTATTCCCTCCGTGGCAGCTCCGCAATGGATTGAAATTGACCTGGGGGGTACTGCTAAAGTCAGCAGTATCAAATTCTGGACAGGGTATGCAGGGTATAATACTCCCATGAACGATTTTAAGTTTCAGAGGTGGGATGGCACTGCGTGGCAAGATGTGGTAACAGAAACGGGAAATGCCCTAAGTACTTATGAGAAAGCATTTACCGAAATTACCACCACCAAAGTAAGGCTTTTCATAACCAAAAATGATGGTACGAATCCAATTAGGTTATACGAAATAGAAGTTTGGGGGGAAGTTACAATTCCTGCTCCTACTGTAACAAGTTACTATGTTTCACCAACAGGGAACGACAATAACCCGGGCACATTAGATTTACCTTTCCTTACACTTGAAAAGGCCCGCTCAGCGATGCGAAGTACAAGTGCTAAAACTACCTATTTGCGAGCAGGTACCTACAGCCGTTCCGAAACTTTTATTTTGGGACCTCTGGACAACGGCACCACCTGGCAACGCTATGCAAGCGATTCTTGGAACTCGGTGATTCTCGATGGCAACGGCATACAGGATATTATTGATATTTTAGGTGGTAACAACATTACGATCGACGGTCTTACTTTACGAAATTACTCACTTCGTGGTATTGGTGTTCATGGTGGAGGTGCAGATATTTTGCATGGTGCTCCATATTTTAACCTAACTCATGGTGTTGCTTATAACAACAAAATTAGCAATTGTATCATTGAAAATGGTACTGTAGCATGGATGGAAAACGACCCTTATATACAGGCTGGTTGGTCAGGTGGTGGAGTGTATGCAATAGGAAGTGTCAAAGGAATTGTTATTACACATAATCTTGTTCAAAACACTACCGGGTATGGCATTCAAGTGAAAGGAAGTGATATTTCGAATGCCGAAATATCTAGCAATGCAGTACTTAATGTATTCAGGGGAGGTTCCTGTGATGACGGGGGGGCTATTTATATCATTGATCCAAATTCGGTATCAACAAATCTGGTTATTAAAAATAATTTCATACGGGATTATGCTGAAAAAGGGGTTTTAGCCTGGGGGATTTATCTTGACAACAATTGCTCCAATGTAACCGTGCAGGGCAATATTGTGAGTGGTCAGGGTGGTAGGCCAGTACACATTCATGGCGGCAAAAACAATTTAATTACTTGCAACATATTGGATAACCAAAACCAGTTAACTGAGGTTTTGTCTTATGCAAATGCTGGAGGCTCTAATCCCATGTCGGGCAATGTGATAAGTAACAATATAATTCTTTCCCGTGTAAATTCTACCTTTACTTGTTATAATAACGGAAGCGGAGATCAGTTTCCTGAAATTAAGAATAATTTTTATAAGAACTATGGCACTGCAGCCATTAGTTATTCTGGACTTACCGGATTGACCGACAGCAACCCCGTGACTGGCGACCCTTTAATCAGCGGCAGCACAAGCTATGATATTGCTTCGAATAGTCCGGTGTTTGCAGCTCCGGTAAGTTTTCCTCCTCTAGTAAAAGGGTGGGGCCCTGCCGGATATACCCTTCCTGCCGATTATGGTTCTACACCCTCGTGGTTTAGTCCGACAGTATCGGGTGTAAGCATCGATCCATCTGCCACATTCCTTGCCTCTGGTGGCAAGCATCAGTTGTTTGCCAATGTGATGCCGTGGAATGCATCCAATCAAAGCATCAGCAGTTGGACTTCCAGCAATCCGTCAGTAGCCACGGTGAGCAGCACCGGTTTAATTACTGGCGTAACCGCTGGCACAGCTAACATTACAGTCACTACACAGGAAGGAAGTAAAACAGGATCTTGTATCGTAACCGTTTTGGAAGGTGTAAGCAATGTGGCCTTGTATAAAAACGCTACTACCAGATCAAACTTTAGCAGTGCATATACAGGTAGTAAAGCTGTAGATGGCGATAACTCACCAAATGTCAACAGCCGTTGGGTAAGCGCAGTGAAGCCCTTATTTCATAGTACTGGCGTTTTTGATCCCCAATGGCTTGAAGTTGACCTTGGTGGAAACTATTCTATAACCGCCATGAAAACCTTTTCAGGTGTTGGTTACGATGGTCTTTATTCAAAACCTAATGGCGATTTTAAGTTTCAACGTTGGGATGGCTCGGATTGGGTGGATATTTTAAATGTAACTTGCAACAGAAACCCCATGTATGCCAAAACGTTTCCTGCAGTAACTACTTCAAAAGTTCGTTTGTTCGTCACTTTTACCATGGACGAAGTTCGACTGTTTGAGTTGGAGGTGTTTGGGGTTGCTCTGGGTATCAGTTCATTTACAGTTGATGATAATAACTCCTATGCTGTGGATGGTACTGTAAATATAAATAACACTGTTTTTGGTACTCCCACGCATTATATGATAAGCGAGAGTTCAACTTTTGGTAGTAGTGTATGGCAGCCTTACACAACCAATTTTAATTATACACTCACAAATACATCGACGGGATTACATACCTTGTATTTCAAAGTAAAATATGATTCAGGCGAATCATCCGTCGTAAGTAAGAAATTTTATCTGAAAGCACCTCATGCTAAAGGAAATCCATCCATCCCTCAAGGTATAATCTCGCCAAACCCTGTATCAAACATGGCTAAATTAAGGATGGTAGAAGTGGAAGGGTCAAGTTTAAAACTTGCTCCCTCACAGGAATATGAGGTAAGTTTTTTTTCAATTACCGGACAATTGATACGTACGGGCAAACATGTTGGCTCCGAGTTCGATTTCGACTTATCCGACTTGCCTTCGGGTAATATATTGGTAAAAATTCAGGGAAAAGAGGGTTGCACCAATAAGATGATTATGAAAAAATAATCCCAATTTAGAATTGTAAGATTAAACAAGAAATTAAATAAAAGATTCAACAACAAAATCATATCCTTATGAACAAGATATTATATTTTTTACTGGCATTACTTATTACTTTTAGCAGTTGTAAAAGTAACGATCCCGCAGACACGCTGGAGGTAAACCCCAAATCGCTTTCGTTCGACTTTTTGGGTGGCGTTTCCATTCTGGATGTCATCACTACAGCAAGCAGTTACACCTGTACCAGTAATAAGGACTGGTGTACGGTAGTTATTTCAGGCAACAAAATTACAGTTACAGTATCCGGAAACCCTACGGATGCGTCCCGCTCAGCAATAGTGCAATTGAAGATTCCTGAAAAGACCTTGAATGTAAACCTAACTCAAACAGGCTCTGCTGCCATTTTGCGCGACAGTATAGCATTGACCAAGTTCAAACTGTTAAGTGCTACAACAGGATGGACAGCCGGAACGCCCATGAATACCTGGGCAGGAGTGAAAGTGGAACTTGTTGGTGGTGAGCGGAGAGTTACCGAACTGGATTTGCACGGAAAAAGTCTTGCAGGTGCCGTTCCTGTCGAAATCAAAGACCTTACCGAGTTGACTTACCTCGATTTGTCGGACAACGCACTTACGGGCAACTTACCGCCGATGGGGACACTCACCAAATTAATAGTATTGGACTTGTCTATCAATAAACTGACGGGCAGTTTGCCTGCTGATATCACTTCCAGTACCTCATTGGCTTATCTGAGTATGGGCCAAAACAAGTTCACGGGAGCTTTGCCAGCCCAATACAGTAGCCTTACTGCCTTAAGTGTGTTGGACTTGGGAATAAACAACCTCACCGATGCCATCCCTACAAGCTGGAGTGCGCTCACTAAATTAAGATATTTTTATCTGTATGGAAACACGCTCAGCGGCTCTATACCTTCGTATATCAGTACGTTCAGCAAACTCATAAATCTGTCATTGGAATACAACAACCTGACCGGTTCTATTCCAACGGGTATTGGCGGCATCGCCACGCTAACGGATTTAACCCTGAGTAAAAACAGGCTTACAGGCGCTATCCCGGCCGACCTTAGCGCTAACGCCAACTGGAATACCTGGAAGACCGATGTGTTAAATCAACAAACGGGCTATGTGTTAAGTCAGTCAGCACCTTCTCAGGTAAAAGGGATGAGTAGTGCGAAAGTGCAACAAATGAACTCAATTCAATTAAAGGCTCATGTTCTACCTGCTAAAAATCAGTTTTATAAATGATCTGGTAATCATTTGTAATCTAGATTAATAAGTTCTTTATTCTTTGCTCTTTGTTCTAAATATCAAATATCCGTAATTCTATTTTTAATGAAAAAATTTAATTTTTTAGTTCTCTCTTTGCTCTTTATTTCAATTATTTCAAATGCGCAGTTTTACATAGCGCCAGCACCATTGGGCAATGACAATAATCCCGGCACATTAGCAGCGCCGTTTCTGACGCTCGAAAAAGCCCGGACAGTTATGCGTGGTTCATCTACCAAAACTACCTATTTGCGTGCCGGGACTTATATCCGTTCAGAGACCTTTATTCTTGGTCCTGAAGACAACGGCACCACGTGGCAGCGCTATGCAAACGATGCGTGGAATTCGGTAATTATCGATGGAAATGGTATTGCAGATATTATTGATATTTTGGGAGGCAACAACATTACCATCGACGGACTAACCGTGCGCAATTACAACGCCCGAGGCATTGGTATACATGGCGGAAACGCCTGTATGAACTGGTATGCCCCGTATTTTAACCAAGCCCACGGTGTGGCCCAATTCAACAAGATTACCAACTGTATAGTTGAAAACGGCAACATCACCGGTGCCAGTTATGTTCAGGCCGGCTGGCACAGTGGAGGTATTTTTGTCAAGGGCGAAGTTAAAGGGACCATCATATCGCACAACCTGGTACAAAATACCACCGGTTACGGCATCCAGGCACAGGACAAAATAACGGACGTTCAGATTACCGACAATGTGCTGCTCAATGTTTTCAGAGGCGGGAGTTGCGATGATGGAGGTGCTATTTATTTAATTGATGCAAGTCAGGCTTCTACTAATATTGTGGTGAAAAATAATTTTATTAGAGATTATGGTATAAAAAGTTTAACGGCATGGGGTATTTATCTTGACAATGATTGCTCCAATGTAACAGTTCAAGGTAATGTTGTTAGTGGGCAGGGAGGAAGACCAGTACATATTCATGGGGGACGAAACAATGTAATTACCGGCAATTTGTTTGATAACCAAAACCAGTTGACAGAAGTTTTATCGTATGCAAAAGCCAGTGGAAATAATCCCATGTCAGGCAATGTGTTTAGTAACAATATTATACTATCACGCGTAAATTCTACCTATACCTGTTACAATAACTCCAATAGTACTGATCAGTTTCCACAAATTCAAAACAATTTCTATAAAAACTATGGCTCAGGTGGCATCAGTTCTTCAGGTACATCAGGTTTAACCGATAGTAACCCGGCAACAGGCGACCCTTTAATAAGTGGTACAACAACCTACGATATAGCTTCGAACAGCCCCGTATTCGCCTCTCCTGTTAGTTTTTCCCCTCTTTTAAAAGGGTGGGGTCCGGCCGAATATATTATTCCTGCCGATTATGGAACCGCACCATCGTGGATTAATCCATCTGTAACGGGGGTAAGCATCGATCCGGCATCTATATTCCTTGCCATTAGCGACAATCAACTTATTTTTGCAAGAGTAATCCCCTGGAATGCATTTAATAAAACCATTAGTAGCTGGAATTCAAGCAACAATTCAGTTGCTACGGTAAGTAGCACCGGTCTGGTTACAGGTATAGCGGCAGGTACGGCTACCATTACCGCTACTTCTGAGGATGGAAGCAAAACCGGAACGTGTACCGTCACCGTTTTGAATGGGGTAAGTAATGTGGCTTTAAACAAAAGCGCAACAACCAGTTCAATACATAGCAGCAACTTATATCCGGGTAGCAAAGCTGTAGATGGCGATCATTCACTGAATATTAGCAGTCGATGGCTTAGTGCAGTTAAGCCAATACTTTGGAGCAATGGAGTTGCAACCCCCCAATGGTTAGAAATAAACCTTGGAGGCATCTATTCCATTAGTGCTGTTAAAATCTTCACCGGTATGGGAGGAGAAAATTATGACCGTCCTTTTGGCGACTTTCAGTTCCAGTATTGGGATGGCTCTGCATGGGTGGATATTTTAAATATAACAGGCAACAGAAATCCAATGTATGCCAAAACTTTTACAGCAGTTACAACAACAAAAGTACGTTTGTATATCACTTTTGCTATGAATATCATTCGTCTTTTTGAGATTGAGGTGTATGGAGTGTCTACTTCGTCAACAGGAATTGATGATCTTAAAAAAAAAAAGATAACCCAATAAAAATATTCCCAAATCCACTTTCGAATAACAATTTAACCATTTCGTTGGAAGATAATTTCTTGATTGAAAATCAGAATGTGGCTATTTGCGATATTTCCGGCAGAACGATTTTTCACAAACAATTGGAAAGCGGTACTGCTAATAATTCAATGACCATTAGCCGGAATGTATTTTCAAAAGGCATTTGTTTTGTGAAAGTGGGCAATGAAGTGGCTAAGTTGGTGGTGGAGTAGAAAATTCGAATAATTTCCTCCTGTGCTTTTAGATTAGTATAAGCGGAGATTAATTGATAACGATTGAAAAAATATATAAATGAAAAAACAAATTCTTATTCCTTTTCTTTGCCTAAACCTGTTCAGCATAGCTTTTGGGCAAACTTTTGAAACAGATTTGAGCCAAAATAAGTGTGCTATCCATGCTCGTATTAATCAATATGATACTGACAGATACAACCTTTTGCTGGAGCGCAATCGTGTGGAAATTACCGGTGAAAACCAAAATATGAGTTTTGATGACTCAAAGTGGCAAATTACCCGTGCGGTAAGTCCAATGGAAAAACCGGGCAAATACAAAGTGGATATCACTTTTAAATGCCTTTCGGGAGAAGTGAAAGATGCCTCGGTATCGGTCGATTTTGACTTTTCGGCATGGTCGAAAGAAAACTATGTGTTGCTTCCGGCAGCCGCTTATAACGGTAACCGCTACGAAGCACAACAGATGAACTATCCGCCGTTTTTCACTTCCCGCAACAAAATGGGACTTGATAAACCCATTCAACTATCCGATCAGCCTCGCCTTAATTACCGTGATGGCTATTCTCGCATTCAGGAACGCAGCGGCAGCATGTCGTTGCCGGTAGCAGGTTTTAAAGCTGCGAAATCGTCCAAAGGGTTTTGGCTCTGTTTCGATCAGGGAAACAGCAATGGCGATTATGGCGTAGATGTAGAAGAAAATAAAGACCGCAGCAAAGCCACGATGACCCTGACAAGTCCTGTAGTGCGTGAGCTGGTTGCTTATGCCAATTTTCGAATGGATGTTTCCCCAACGCCTGACAAACCAAAGAGTTTTAAAGCAGGCGATGAAACCACCATTTCTTTTGTTGTCGATTTCTTCGAAGCGCCAACCGTGCAAACATTGTATGACGAATTGCGCGATATTCGCACAAAACAATATCCGGCACCCGTAGCCAAAAACTTAATACCTTTCTCTGTTGTTTTCCCTTTAATTGAGAAACAAAAAAATGAAGAGAAATGGTTTGCCAAAGATGAGTATTACACCTCCGAAACAGGGAGTTGGCAAGTGGGCTGGTGTCATGGCTTTTTGTTTTTGTACCCCTTGATCGCCGAAGGAGGCGAGCTTTCCAAATCGAGGGTAACGAAAACGCTGAATTGGCTTTATCCTCAGGGAATAACGCCTTCCGGTTATTACTACGACCTTAAAAAAGGTTCAAAATTTTCGTCAGCTTCCGAAGTTTGGGGAATGCCTTTTGGCGAAAACCTGCATCTTACCCGCAAAAATGCCGATGGGGTTTATTACGCATTCAAGCTATTCGACCTAATGAAAAAAAAGAATATAGAGGTAAAACAGCAATGGATGGATGGCAACCTGAAAGCTACCGATGCACAGCTTAAAACCTGGGATACTTACAAGCAATTGGGACAGTATGTGAATCAGCAAACAGGCGAAATTATAGTTGGAGGTACAACCAGTGCCGGAATTTTTCCAGCAGCTTTGTGCGAAGCATATCGTTATACAAAAAACAAAAAATACCTCGACGGTGCCATTGCTATAGGCGATTATTATTATAAAAACTATGTAACCAAAGGGCTTACGTATGGTGGTCCCAACGAAGCGCACCAAAGTTTCGACAGTGAGTCGGCCTATGGTTTGCTTGAAGGGTATACCGAATTGTATGAAACTACAGGTGATAAAAAATGGTTGAAAATTGCCGAAGAGATGAGCAATCAGGTGGCTACGTGGGTGGTGGGTTACGATTATAAATTCCCCGAAAACTCGGGTATGGGCAGATTGGGCTTGCAAACCACAGGCACGGTGTATGCCAACACACAAAACAAACACACCGCACCCGGTATCTGTACCCATTCAGGCATTTCGTTATTAAAACTTTACAGGGCTACCAGAGATAAATTTTACATCAATCTGTTGAGCAATATTGCCCATGCCATTCCACAGTATATGTCGTGGAAAGAACGCCCCATTGAGGGTTATCACGAAGGATGGATTTCGGAACGCATCAACATGACCGATTGGGAACTGCCCGGCCGTGGTATTGGCGGCATCATGGTATCTTCCAACTGGGCAGAGAATTCGATGATGCTTACCGTTGCCGAACTGCCCGGTGTGTATGTAAACAGAAGCACCAGAGAGGTTTTTGTGCTCGACCATGTAGAGGCCAAACTCAACAAAAAAGGGCAACTCGAAATTACCAACCCAACCTCATTTAATGCCGAAGTAAAAGTGTTGGCTGAAACAGCTGAACAAATGAAAAAATCGTTGGGACAAAATTCATTTCTTAATTGGCAAAAAGTAATTGTTCCTGCGGGGAAAACCATAATTGTAAAATAAAATAACAAGTAAAATGATGAAAAAACTATTTCTCACCCAACTCTTCTGCCTCGTTATGCTCAGCGCAGCTTTTGGGCAAATAATCACTATCGAAAACAAACTGTACAAAATTTCGGTACCCAACGATTTCAATGCCAATCCACGCTTTACAGTAACGCATAAAGCCAGTGGCAAATTACGTGACATTACTCCACAGGTATATGCCGTTTTTTCGTCAGAAAATCCTGATTTAAAACCCTCTGCATCCGAAGGTTTTCCTGGAGTAGTTGGTTGGAAAGATGCTAATGGAAGAACGGACAATAATATTTTTAACCTAAAAGGACAGAATAGTATCGCTTCAAAAGCAACGGTTAAGGATAATCGTCTGTTTTTTAGCTTTAAATCCCTAGAGTTTGGCGAGCCATCTTTGGTAGTAGAATTACCTAAGGGCAACGAAGCTCCCTCTTTCATCATGGGTATAAAAACAGCTAAAACTGGTTGGTATTCTTTGGGTTTTACCGGATTAAGTCAAACCGATCCAGAGAAGTTAGATTTTGTTTATCAGCCACTTACTTGGTCATGGAAGCGTTTTCCAACCAAAAGTTGTATCACCGAAGAGGCTTATGCTACAACGGCAGCTACTTTTGTTAATGTGGCAGGTTTTACCGAAGGAATTGCACCAGCGCCTGAAATGATACCTTTTCGCTATGCTCTTTCTACTCATTGGAATAAAGCAGGAGATGAAAAAGATAAAATGTGGAAAGCATTTCCTGCGGAAGGTCCGAAAGGAAATAGCTTATTTGGCTTGATGTTGAGAAACAACGAGGGTAAAGCCCAACCCACATTATTTGCCCCGTTATTGGGTGGCGAAAAATCGTTGATGAAGGCGGGGGTATCGTATAGTTTTACCTGCAAATACATTTTCGTCCCAGGCGATTGGATGACAGGGTCTAATTTTATTTTAAGATCGATTTTTAAGTATAAAAACGAACGTCAAAATGCCTACTGTTCGCTCAACCAGACTTTTGACAATATGCTTCAGTTTGCCATGAACGATAAATATGCCAATTGGATTACTGAATTAAAGGCAAATGACTACCGGTTTGATGTTCCCGGAGGAGTGAAAAATGTATCGGCATTGCATCCACTAAGTATATCGCTCGTCACAGGCAACGAAAATATCTATAAACAGAGGGCTGTTCCAATGATGGAGTACTTGTTGAGTCGCGAACGTTTTCTATTTTCAAACGACTCCACTCCCGGTCAGGCGCAGGGTCCATCGCATAGGCTAAAAGGTCCTTGTGTGGATATTGGTGAGTTAACAGGACTTCAATTGATGTCCAATGGATTGTCTCCGGTTTTTAGTTCTGAACTTAACCGTTTGTTTGGCAAAACCCGCAAGTTGAACCTCGATGTAGAATCGGGTGGAGGAAGTTGGCAGGATTATTTGTCAAGATACCTGATCAACCACAACCCAAATGATTTGGAAGTGGCAAAAACTGGTGCTGATAATTATCTGAAAAAGGTATATGATAACTATTCCACAAGCTTTAAAGATTTTCCGGCTCATGAGTTTACAACTGATTTTACGCTTCGTGTTTACGATCTTTATCAGCTTTATGAAATTACGGGTTCAAAGCGATTTTTGGATGCTGCAAGGGTAGGTGCAAGACACATTGTATTGTGGTCGAGAAGCCATCCTTTGGCGCCCGATTCTGCGGTGGTAATCAACAAAGGGGGTAAAATGGAAGGGATATTTCCCGGTCGACGTTTCTCAAGTTTAAATTCGAATCATGGATTTACTCCAACGGATGTTACTAGTATTTTGCCGGAACAGAAAGTACCAGCTTGGCAAACATCTCTAATTGGCACCGTCCCTGAAGCTGAAAATACCTATATGTTTGGTCCAGTAATGCTGATTCATCACGCCTCTTGGATGTTGCGTATAGCCAAAGCTACGGGAGACACCTTGTTGCGAGATGCTGCTTACAATGCCGTGATTGGTAGGTATGCCAATTTCCCCGGTTATTATTTCACCTCTTTACATACCAATGTGTACCAGCGGTTCGATTACCCCATGCATCCTTACTTAGATGTGAAATACAATGCCATGTTTTATAACCACGTTTGGCCTCATTTGGCTTTGTTGATGGATTTTATGGTATCGGATATGTATTACCGTTCCAATGGCAATATCGATTTTCCATCTGTTTTTGCACCAGGTTATGCATTCCTGACCAGTAAAGTATATGGCAATAAGCCGGGTGTTTTTATGGGGAATAAAAATGTACGACTTTGGGTGCCACAGGCCGCTGTTGAAGGTAATACGGTTGCTTTAAATCATATTTTTGGTGTGGGTGACAACGATTTGTACTTATCGTTGATCAATACCAGTCCGCAGGAAGTTCATCAAACATTACGGTTAAATCCATCGGCTATTCCTTGGAATGATGGCCAAAGTTACAAGGTGGTGCTATATGATGCCAATGGAAAACAAACAGGAACTAGTTTATGTAAAGATGGCTCTTTGGTAGTTGATGTGCCTGCAAATGGATTGGTTGCCTATAAAATCGAAGGTCTTAATGCGCAGGTAGCCTTGTTTCAGGAGTATACTTCCAAAGTAGATAAGCCGGTACCAACCAATCGGTTCAACAGAGAGGAAAGTAAAGAGCGATTAAAAGGTATAACTACGGCAATGATTATTCAGACTTTTCCTCAGTTTGCTGATTTTTATTTGTTTTCGGACAGAACATCAATGGAATGGAAGTCGGCCAAGCTAGAATATAAAATTGGTAATGGTGTCTGGAAAACAATAGAGGATACTATCTATCCGTTCGAATTTGAAGTTCATATTCCTGACCCCTTTCAAACTATTAATTACAAACTTACCTGCGTTGGTGTGAATGGCGAAGTACAAACGGTTGTTGCTAATATGATTAATAACTGATTTTGTGAAATTTTCGCAACGCAAAAAATTGACATTTAGGAAAGATTAAATAATAAAATACCAGTAAATGTAAACGTTTACATGTTAAATATCAAAATGTAAACGTTTACATTTTGATATTTATTGCATTAAAATATTAGGTAGTAATTTTTCAAATATATTTGCTGTGAAATAGATTAAATAGTTTGATTTTAATTTATTGTGTACATTTCTTTATAAATATTCAGTATGAAAAAAATTACTCAAATCCCAAAACAAAACTTCTTTCGTTTTCTGTTATTAATGGCCTTTATAGGCATGTCATTTAGCAGTTTTGCTGCCAAGTATTATTTTGTAATATCAGGCGGTGGAGATTGGAATACCGCAAGCAACTGGAAAACCGGTACACCCACAGGCACTACTGCTTCAGTGCCTCCTGGAACAGCCGATGAAGTATTCATTGAAGCAGCTAATATGGGTGCAGGCGGTACAGTGACAGTAGCTTCGGGAGCAACAGCCAATTTTTTAGTAATGACAATTACTAACTGCAGATTGGAAAATAGTGGCTCAATGAGTGCTACATATACAGGTTCAACTGCCGGTACTATAATTACGCTTAATTCTGCTCAATTTGAGAATAAAAGCGGTGGTTCCTTGTCGCTCACTTCTTCGGCAACGACAAATTACCGTATCCCCGTAACGTTGGCTGGCTCGTCAACAGCTACTGCCAGTGAGTTTATAGATC
>CAIWIS010000897.1 GCA_903912795.1 uncultured Bacteroidales bacterium | reverse complement strand
GTTGTTTGGTGGATTGGGATTGAGCAATAAAACCTTCGACTTTACTTAACAATTTAGTATGCAAAAGCGTGAATTTTTTGTCCATAAACAACTCAAATGTGATATTTCTATTAAAATAATAAGGCAAAGATAATAAAAAAACCACCACAAGCACAATGACTTATGGTGGTTTCTTTTGTAATAGAAAAAATACTTTACTTATTTCCGTTGATAATTTCCAATGTATCCGAAGCAATCATAAATTCTTCATCCGTTGGTGTAACTACCACTTTTACAGTTGAATCGGGAGTGCTTATCAGCACTTCTTTGCCGCGCGAACGAGCATTAAGCTCATTGTCGATTTTTACACCCATAAATGCAAGGCTCTCACAAATACGCTGACGAGTTCCTGTTTGATTTTCGCCAACACCACCTGTAAACACCAATACATCAACCCCATTAAGCGCTGTAAGATACGATCCTATGTATTTTTTAATACGGTATTCGTAAATATTGAGTGCCAAAATAGCTCGTTCGTTCCCGGCTGCAACGGCTGCTTCAATTTCGCGCATATCCGACGATAAGCCCGAAACGCCTAACACACCGCTGTGCTTATTGAACAAAGTTGAAACCGAAGCGGAACCAATCATTTCTTTCTCCATCAGGTAAGTAACCACACCCAAATCCACATCGCCCGAGCGTGTACCCATCATCAATCCTTCAATTGGAGTGAATCCCATTGATGTATCAACCGATTTTCCATTTTCGATAGCACAAACCGAACCTCCATTGCCAATATGCGCTGTAATCATTTTGGTTTTTGAATAATCCAATCCTAAAAAGTCGCAAGCACGCTTTGAAACATAACGATGGCTAGTACCGTGAAAACCATAACGACGAATACCGTATTTTTTGTATAACGAATACGGAATGCCATAAGTATAGGCATAATCGGGCATGGTTTGGTGAAATGCAGTATCGAAAACACCCACTTGTGGTACATCAGGCAACAATTCGTTGATAGCTTTGATACCCGCCAAATTTGGTGGATTGTGGAGCGGAGCCATATCAATACATTCCTCAATTTTCGAAATTACTTCATCGGTAATGAGCATACTGGAGTTAAATTTTTCGCCTCCGTGCACAATACGGTGCCCCACAGCATTAATTTCTTCCAACGAACTTATTGGACCGTGTTTTTCGCTAGTTAAAACACCCAAAATATATTCAATGGCAATTTGATGTTCCAACACCTCGCCTTTGAGCACCACTTTTTGTCCATCGCGACGCGTGTGTTTCAAGAACGAACCTTTCATTCCAATTTTTTCAACACCACCGGAGCCTAACTCTTCTTTGGTGTCCATATCAATAAGCTTATACTTTACCGACGAGCTTCCGCAGTTTAATACCAATATCTTCATTTTTTGTTCCTCCTCTTATTTAATGATATTTCCATGTTCGTCGTAGTTATAAAAACCACGGTTAGTACTTACTCCAAAATGTCGGGCTCTAAACAAACGCAACAATACGGGTGCTGGTTTGTATTTGATATTTCCATACTCGTCGTACAAGTTTTCGAGTAGTTTAACTACTTTTTCGATGCCCATTTGGTCGGCAGTACGAAAAACACCCTGACGGTGACCAAAACCTACTGTCATCACCTTGTCAATATCTTCAACACTGGCAATACCTTCCATTAAAATACCGCAAGCCTCGTTGAGCTGAGTTAAAAACAAACGCACACTAATAAGCCCCGACGACTCCATAACAGGCACAAAATCGTGCGAAATGGCTTTAGCAAACTGACACACTTTTTCAAACGTATTGTCCGATGTATTAAGTCCACGTACCACCTCTATAATGTTCGAATCGGGTGTGTTCGACATAAAATGAAGTCCGATACAACGATCCTGAAACTGTAGTTCCGAAGCTAATTCAGTAACAACTACCGTT
>CAIWIS010000896.1 GCA_903912795.1 uncultured Bacteroidales bacterium | reverse complement strand
GTTTTAAATAAAAATTAAAATCTAACTCACTTAGATTGACTTATTTAATATAATCTAAATCACTTAGATTGTTCAAAATTTTGGAAATGGACTGCAAAAATAATAATTAATTTAATAAAAGCGTCATTTTCAACTTAATAAAATGCATTTATTTGTTTGTTTTAGTTAGATTACATATTAAGTGGTATTGTTGTTTGGTTTGAAATATGTGATATATTAAATCAACTTTTATCAAGTTGGTATGTTATTTGTTAAGATTGTATTGTTTAAAAATACTCTCATAACAATTATTATATCGCATTTTAATATTTTAAAAAAAAAACAGTTATTTAGTATGTACAAAAAAAAATTAGTTTTAATTTTATTTGCAGCAGTAAGTTCTGTTGCATTATTAGCTCAAACAGCAGAAAGAGCTATTGGTATCCGATTTGGTTCGGGCGGTGAGGTTTCATATCAACATCCATTAGGTGCCGCAAATCGTATAGAGTTTGATTTAGGTCTTTCACCTCAATCATTTGGCATTAACGGCATCTATCATTGGGTAAATGACTTATCAGATTGGACGGATGGCATGTCGTGGTATTATGGACCAGGAGCAACAGTTGGCTTTTCAAATTCGACCACATTGTACCCAACTAGCAAACTTACACTTGGTATTGTAGGTCAAGTAGGTTTAGAGTATAAATTCGAATTTCCACTTCAGTTATCAATCGATTATCGCCCTACGTTTTATCTATTGCGCCCAAATTGGGTTGGTTTAGGTTCATATGGCGATGTTTGTTTGTCAGCTCGTTACAGGTTTTAATTTATTTACTCAACAATCTTTATCAATATGAATGCGAAGTCAAATTTAGTTTGATTTCGCATTTGTGTTATTAAATCCGTATATTTGCGTATAAATCTATACGTTTTTGCATGAGTTCAGTTCGAAATATAATTGGGATTTTGGTTTTATTTCCAAAACTTTGGTTGGCACTTCGCCATCAAAGGAAAACATCTGCAATACTTTTAAAGCAATTTAGCGAACGGCTTTCACACCATAATTCACAGCGCTTATACCTGTATGGCCTTTACATTCCTGTTTTTATTGGCGAATCATACTCCGTTTTACGTGGACGGAAACTCAGCTCTGATGAACGTGCAGCAATCACTTTTCTGGGTAGCATGACGGGTTTATTCGATGATTTATTTGATTCGGAAAAACATACTGACGATGCCATTCGTGCACTTATTCACAATTCTAAATCTACTGAGTCGTTATCCGAATTAGATCAAGTATTACTCCAGCTTTTCGATTTGTTTAAATCACATATTCATGATGAAAGTGATATTGAGATACTTGTTAATCGAGTTTTCGAATCGCAAGTGAGTAGTCGTAAACAACGCTCGTCATTGCTCACCAACACCGAAATACAAGAAATTACATTTAATAAAGGTGGTTATACCATGCAGCTTTACAGGCGAGCTTTTGCTGGAAATGTGAGCGAGGCCGAAGATGCACTTTTTTTTAATATCGGAGCTATCGGTCAACTCGAAAATGATATTTTTGATATTTACAAAGATTTAACGGACGGAATTTCTACGCTTGCTACCAATGCCACTTCCATTCAAAGCCTACGAGACATATATGTCGATTTACAGCAGCAAATTTTTTGTCAAATTGAAAATTTAGATTACAAAAATGCAGATAAACGTGCCTTTAAACGTATTTTTGCTTTGATTGCAGCTCGGGGATTAGTGGCATTGGATAATTTGGCGCAACTAAATAATAGAACTGGATTTGCATTTAATCCCGGAAACTTTACACGTAAAGAGCTAATTTGTGATATGGAAAAGCCGAAAAATTGGGTTAAACTACTTCATTATGCTTCGAAATGCAGTAAAAAGTAGTATTTTTGTGACTTAAATAAATTTTCAAACATTACATGGCAAAAAATAAAAAACCGCATCCAATTTTCACCAACATAACCATTACTGATATTGCTGCTGAGGGCAAGGCTATTGCACGAGTGAACGATATTGTTGTTTTTGTGCCTCATGTTGTGCCTGGCGATGTGGTTGATTTGCAGGTTACGCGCAAGAAAAGTAGTTTTATGGAGGCGCGTCCTATCTTTTTTCACAGCTATTCGCCCAACCGTACCGAAGCTGTTTGCGAGCATTACGGTATTTGCGGTGGTTGCAAATGGCAAACACTTCCTTACGCCGAACAAATCCGATTCAAACAAAAGCAAGTTATTGATAATCTGACTCGTATAGGAAAAATTGATTTACCCGAAATAACGCTTATTCTCGGTTCAAAACGTACGGAGTTTTACCGTAATAAATTAGAATTCACATTTTCGAACAAACGCTGGCGCACCAACGAAGAAATTGCCGAAGAAAAAGTATTTGACACCATGAATGCCGTAGGATTTCATATTCCAGGTGCTTTTGATAAAGTGTTGGATATTAATAAATGTTGGTTACAGACCGAAGATTCGAATGCAATACGCAATGAAGTACGCCGCTATGCTTTGGAAAAAGGCTTGACTTTTTTCGATTTACGTGCTCAGGAAGGTTTTTTACGCACGCTGATGATTCGCACTACTTCTACAGGCGAGTTAATGGTTATCGTGATTTTCTACTACGAAGATATTGATGCTCAGAATGCACTTCTAGAACATATTGCTACTCAATTTCCACAAATAACATCTTTACTTTTCGTAATAAATTCAAAAGCCAACGATACAATAACCGATCAGGAAATATTGGTTTACAAAGGTGCCGAATGCATTTATGAGCAAATGGAAGGTTTGAAATTTAAAATTGGTCCAAAATCTTTTTATCAAACTAATTCGGAACAAGCTTACGAACTTTACAAAGTGGCGCGAAACTTTGCGGGACTCACCGGTAACGAATTGGTTTACGATTTATATACAGGAACGGGGACTATTGCTAATTTTGTTTCGCATCAAGCCAAAAAAGTGATAGGAATTGAATATGTGCCCGAAGCCATTGAGGATGCCAAAGTAAATTCGGCTATCAATAATATTGAGAATACCTTGTTTTTTGCAGGCGACATGAAAGATATTTTAAATGCTGCTTTTATTGAAACACATGGTAAACCGGATGTGATTATTACCGATCCTCCACGTGCTGGTATGCACGACGATGTGATTAATGCCATTCGTTTTGCCGCTCCCGAACGCATAGTATATGTAAGTTGCAATCCCGCCACACAAGCGCGCGACCTTAGTTTGCTCGATGCTGATTACAAAGTTAGCGCAGTGCAACCGGTGGATTTGTTTCCGCATACTCACCATGTGGAGAATGTGGTGCGACTCAAACGGCGAAAATGATAAT
>CAIWIS010000895.1 GCA_903912795.1 uncultured Bacteroidales bacterium | reverse complement strand
GCTTCACGAAGGTTTTGTTGATCACGATTTATCGTTTTATTGCTATACCGACCATCAAATTTTCGATCGTTTTCATAAATACCAACTGCGCACCGACCGAACTCGTTTAGGAAAAGTAGTACTCACACTCAAAGAGTTAAATCAATTTCGCGTTGGCGATTACATGGTTCATGTGGATCATGGTGTAGGAACATTTGGAGGTTTGGTTCGCACCAATGTGAATGGCAAAATGCAGGAAATGGTGAAATTGATTTACAAGGATGATGATATTATTTTTGTAAGTATACATTCGCTGCACCGCATTTCCAAATACAAAGGTAAAGAAGGCGAAGCGCCACGCATAAATAAATTAGGAACCGGTGCTTGGGAACGACTGAAAGAACGTACCAAATCGAAAGTAAAAGATATTGCGCGTGAGTTGATTAAACTTTATGCCAAACGAAAAGCCGAACAAGGTTTTCAGTATTCTCCCGATAGTTATTTGCAGCAAGAACTGGAAGCTTCGTTTATTTACGAAGACACCCCCGACCAGGTAAAAGCAACGGCTGACGTGAAAAAAGACATGGAATCGACCTTGCCCATGGACCGATTGGTATGTGGTGATGTGGGTTTTGGTAAAACCGAAGTGGCTATGCGCGCCGCATTTAAAGCAGCTACCGATAGTAAGCAAGTGGCTGTGCTTGTGCCAACTACAGTACTCGCACTGCAACATTACAATTCGTTTAAAGAACGTTTCAAAGACTTTCCGGTTACAGTGGATTACCTGAGTCGTGCACGTACTTCGAACCAAACAAAAGAAGTGCTTGGGAGATTGGAAGAAGGGAAAATTGACATTTTAATTGGAACGCATAAAATTGTTGGTAAACAGATAAAATTTAAAGATTTAGGATTATTGATAATTGACGAGGAGCAGAAATTTGGCGTTTCGGTAAAAGAAAAACTCAAGGAAATGAAAGTGAATGTGGATACGCTTACTATGACAGCTACGCCCATTCCGCGAACCTTGCAATTTTCTTTAATGGGAGCGCGCGATTTATCCATTATCAATACGCCTCCACCAAATCGTTATCCGGTTCAGACTGAAATTCATCTTTTCGACGAAGATGTAATTCGCGAAGCTATTCAGCTGGAAATGAATCGAAACGGACAGGTTTTCTTTGTGAATAATCGTATTCAGAATATTTATCATATCGAATCTCTTATTCGCAAGTTGGTTCCAGGTTGTCGCGTAGCAGTTGGTCACGGACAAATGCCACCGGATAAATTGGAGCAAATTATTGTGGATTTTATTGATTATGAATACGATGTATTGGTGGCAACTACCATAATTGAATCGGGAATCGATATTTCGAATGTAAACACCATCATTATCAACAGTGCCCATAATTTTGGCCTGAGCGACTTGCATCAACTTCGTGGACGTGTAGGTCGTAGCAATCGCAAAGCATTTTGTTATTTGATGGCTCCCGAATTAAACTTACTTACTCCCGAAGCACGCCGACGATTACAAGCGTTAGAAACTTTTGC
>CAIWIS010000894.1 GCA_903912795.1 uncultured Bacteroidales bacterium | reverse complement strand
TTTTAATAGTGGATGGTAATGGTAAATTAGGTAAAACACCCAAATACTGGGATGGAAAAACAGCTGAGAGGATTGTAAAAGTATTGGAAGGTTTGTAAAGTTATAAGGTTTATAAAGTTTTAAAAATGGATTTTACACTGAAAATATATCGGAAATTACTTGAAAGTCTCAAAAACTCCGGTTATTCGTTTTTTACTTTCGAGCAGTACTGCTTGGGTGAAGCTGATGGGAAATTTGTAATTTTGCGTCATGATGTGGATTTGCGGGCTGCTCATTCGTTGGCAACTGCGCGTGTGGAAGCCGAGTTAGGTATTAAAGCCAGTTATTATTTTAGAGTGGTACGCCAAAGCAATAAACCGGAAATAATTAAGGCAATTGCTGCATTGGGTCACGAAATTGGCTATCATTACGAGGATATGTCTTTGGTAAAAGGCAATTCATCCATTGCAGTGGATCATTTTTCGGCCAAATTGGCTTATTTCAGAAGGTTTTATCCTGTGAAAACCGTTTGCATGCATGGTAGCCCAACTTCGAAAATTGATAACCGAAGTTTGTGGAAGTATTATGATTATCGCGATTTTGGTTTAATTGGTGAACCGTATTTTGATATTGATTTTACAAAAGTTTTTTATTTAACCGATACCGGAAGGTGTTGGGATGGCGATAAGTTTAGTGTTCGCGATAAGGTGGATGCACATTTCAACGTTTCGTATCATAGCACCAATGAAGTTATACACGCGGCTAATCTTAAAACTTTGCCTTTGCAAATAATGATTACAACACATCCGCAACGTTGGACTGATAATGTGATTGAATGGTTTGTTGAATTGTTTATGCAAAATGCCAAAAATACCATTAAGCGTTTGATTGTTAAGTGATTTTTTATAAATATATTTTTAAAATGCGATTATTTTTTGTCCTGATTTTTGCTGGTATTTCTTTTTTTATTGGTGCTCAGTCGGCGGCTGATGCAGAGTTATATTTCAATAATAAACAATACAGTAAAGCCAAAAATATTTTTGAAGTTTTGCACAAACGCAAGCCTAACGATGCGCTTTTGAATTATAAACTGGCTCGATGCTATTTTGAGTTGAAAGATTTTAGCAACGCTGCTTTGTGTTTTGAAAACACAAGTTCCAAATATCCTTTAAAAGATTGGTATTTAGCCGAAAGCTATTTCAGAATGTATCGATTCGAATTGTCGATAGCTGCTTATCAGGCATATCAAGCTACGCTCGAACCCACTGACCCCAAGCTGCGCGAATGCGAACTTCAACTTAAAAAGGCGGAATTAGGGCAAAAACTACTGAATAGAGTGGAAGAAATTTCGATTATTGATAGTGTAATAGTTAGTAAAAACGACTTTGTTAACGCTTATAATATTGGTAATGAATTAGGCAAACTAGGTCAGCAACGCATTAAACTAAATACTAAAACGTTTCAAGACAAAATTACGTTCACAACGCCACGCAACGATAGAAAGCTTTTTTCCGATTCTACAAAAGGGAATATGGATATTTTTACTTCGTTTAAATTACTCGATAATTGGTCTTTGCCTGTTTCAGTATCCAATATAATTAATACCCGTGCCAACGAGAATTTTCCGTTTCTGCTTTTGGATGGAATTACCTTGTATTTTGCTTCCGATGGCGAAAACACTATGGGTGGTTATGATATTTTTATCACAAAATATTCCGCTTCGACCAAAGATTTTTTGACGCCCGAAAATGTGGGTTTTCCATTTAACTCAACGGCTAACGACTATTTGATGGCTATTGATGAGCAACATTCGTTTGGATGGTTTGCCACTGACCGCAATCAAACATCTGGGAAGGTAGTTATTTATAAATTTGAATTTAATGTACCAAAAGTTTATTTTAAATCGGACGATCTGGATTTGTTATCCAATATTGCTCAATTGAAAAGTTATAAAATTAGTAAATCGAAGTTTAATAAAGCTGAAAACCAAACAAATAAGACTGTTACGAATTCAAAAACTCGAAATCAGATTATAATTAATGATTCTATCGTTTATACTAGTTCAGAACAATTTAAAAGTACTGAGGCATTACATGTGTATAATGAATCCTTGTTGATGATGAGTGAGTTATCCGACTTAGAAACCACTTTGGCGGGGTTGCGAGCTAACTATGATGCTGAAGAATTTAATGAACAAAAAAATAGCTTGTCAGAGCAAATAAAAATATTAGAACCTCAAATTTTAAAACTTAAAAAGGCCATTGTTCATAAATCCTTACTGGCTACCAATACCGAATCCTTATTTTTATTCCCTAAATAGCAATTATATAAGAATAATTTGTATTTTTACCAAAAAAATTAAGTATTATGAGCGAAGATTGTAAATGTAATAACCATAATCATTCAGCAAATGCTTCGGGTGGTGCTGTTTATGGACTTGGAGTAATAGGTGCAGCCGTTTTTTTTATTGCTAAAGCTACTACTTTTTGGGTAGGAGTGTTAGGTTTTTTAAAAGCATTGGTTTGGCCGGCAATTCTTGTTTTCGAAGCCCTACGTGCTTTAGGCGCATAATTTAATTCCCATTTATTCCAAATATTCCGAAACTCTTTTGTTTCGAATGAATTCTTTTTTACTGCTGATTTTATCAGTAGTACATATTTACTTTTATATCGGTTAAAAAAACTTATTCAATTTTGATTGACTTGAATGGGTGAATATTATTTCTTATCTTTGCCATTCAGTATTAAAAAATTTTGAAAATTAATTATCAATATAATGGGTAGAATAATATCGTTAGCAAATCAGAAAGGTGGAGTTGGAAAAACTACTACAGCTATAAATCTGGCAGCTTCGTTGGCTACTTTAGGTAAAAAAGTGCTTTTAGTCGATGCTGATCCACAAGCCAATGCTTCGTCGGGCTTGGGTATTGATATTCGTTTATTGGAATTTACAATTTACGAGTGTTTGATTGATGGCGTGCCTTCCAATCAAGCTATTCATCCAACTGAAGTTGAAAATCTTTTTGTACTACCGTCGCACATTGATTTGGTTGGTGCCGAAATCGAAATGTTGAATATGGATGCTCGTGAACATGTAATGAATAAGTTATTAAGTCCGCTAAAACCCTTGTACGACTATATTCTAATTGACTGCTCACCATCGTTAGGATTAATAACTGTAAATGCACTTACAGCTTCTGATTCTGTAATTATACCTGTTCAGTGTGAGTATTTTGCACTCGAAGGAATTAGTAAGCTGCTGAATACCATTAAGATAATTAAAAGTAAACTAAATCCATTGCTCGAAATTGAAGGGTTTTTATTAACCATGTACGATAATCGCTTGCGTTTGGCAAATCAGGTTTATAACGAAGTGAAGAAACATTTCCAAGGCATGGTTTTCGAAACTGCAATTACACGTAATGTGCGTTTAAGCGAAGCTCCTAGTCATGGAAAACCAGTTTTACTATACGATGCTGAGTCCAAAGGCTCCATTAATTACATGGATTTGGCAAAAGAGCTGATTGAACGGAATAAGAAATAGTAAGCAGTTAACAGTTTTCAGTTGGCAGTATAAAATGACTACAAAGCTTTAAGGTATGTAGTTGAAAATAAATTGAAATATGGCAAAAAATTTTACTGGACTTGGTCGTGGCCTTGGTGCCTTAATTGATACGGATAGCATTAGTACATCTGGCTCTTCATCTATTAGCGAAGTAGATATTGAGTTAATTCTAGCCAATCCAAATCAACCCCGGGTTCATTTTGATGAGGATGCATTGTCTGAACTTGCCACATCAATTCGCGAATTGGGTGTAATTTCGCCTATCACATTACGCAAAAACGACGATGGAACTTACCTCATTATTGCAGGTGAACGTAGGTATCGTGCTTCCAAATCAATAGGTTTACGTACTATTCCTGCTTATGTGAAAACTGCTGCTGATGAACAGGTTATGGAAATGGCTTTAATCGAGAATATTCAACGTGAAGATTTGAATGCTATCGAAATTGCTCTAACCTTTTATCGTTTAATGGAAGAATATAACCTTACTCAAGAGCGATTGAGTGAGCGTGTTGGAAAAAAAAGGACAACAATTGCTAATTATTTGCGTTTGTTACGTTTACCAGCCGACATACAAATGGGTATTAAAAACAAAAAAATTGAGATGGGGCATGCGCGTGCTATTCTGGGCGTTAATGATCCTGCGGCTCAATTGCGACTATACGAACAAATTCTGACAAATGATTATTCGGTGCGTGTTGTTGAAGAGTTGGTTCGTGTTTTTAACGAAACAGGTAGCTTTGAATCGAAAAAGAAAGTTGAGAGTAATCCGGCTTTTACATTGCCTGAATTTGACGAAATCAAACTACGCTTAACTGATCTTTTTGGAACTAAAGTACAATTCAACTCCTCACCCGAAGGGAAAGGGAAAATAAGTATTCACTTCTCTAACGATCAGGAACTTACAAAGGTTTTGGAAATGTTTGATAAGATATAATCTGAGTTGAAGCCATTTTATTTCATAGTTGTTATGTTTTTTTTGTTTGCAAATTTGCTTCGTGCAAATGTAAACAATGCTGATAGTTTATATATTAATGCCGATTCTCTGTCAAAATCAAGTACTTTTTCTGATTCTAAAAAAATTAGAAAAATCAAACAAACGATAGGAATTGATAGCGTTGAAGTTTTTAAACCAGACCCTGTAAGAGTTGTGTGGATGGGTGCTATTATTCCAGGTTATGGTCAAATCATTAACCGTAGATATTGGAAATTACCCATTGTTTATGCAGGTTTTTTAGGTTGCGCGTATGCAATAACTTTAAATTCCACACGTTATGAAACATACAAACAAGCATATCGTGATATTACGGATGCCAATGAGTTATCAACTAGTTATTTGAATTTATTACCAAGTGGTTATTCAATAAATTCATATCCTGGAGGAATTTCAGGTTTGGAAAATAACCTGAAAACATTTTACGAACAATATCGTCGTAATCGCGATTTAAGTATTATTGCTACTATTGGATATTATGCTGTGGTGCTGGTCGAGGCCTATGTTGATGCACAGTTGTTCGATTTTGATATTAGCCCTGACTTGTCGATGCACATTAAGCCCGCTTTGCTGAAAAATTCGTATGGTTCAACAAAAACATTGGGGGTTCAGTTTAGTCTGAATATCAAATAATTGCTAAGTTGAAATCTGTTATTTACTAAACATGTCTTTTATATTTTTGAATTTTTTGAAAACATATTTTTTTTGATGAACAATTTACTAAAATATATACTCTTTTTACTTTTTTCTGTCCAATTTAGCTTATTTGGTCAGTTGAATGCACCAAACTCTGATTTGCCTGGCGAAGATGGTAAAGATACCACTATTGCAGTGCCAAATGAGTTTTACAATACCTTGGATAATATGTTGCATTCATGGATTATCCAACGTTCCGAGAAATCGAACTGCCGTACATCCGAAATTCCATTGAACATAAGTGATTCTATTTACAAAATGCGTTTATCCAAAATGCCATGTGTAATGGAAATGCCGTTTAATAATACTGTACGTTCGTTTATTGAACTTTATACCGTTCGTAAACGTCAGCAATTGGAATATATGATGGGAATGAGCGATTATTACTTCCCAATTTTTGAGCAAGTGTTAAATGCAAATAAATTACCGCTCGAATTGCGCAACTTGCCAATAATTGAATCAGCACTTAATGCTACTGCTATATCCAGAGTTGGTGCTGCTGGGTTGTGGCAATTTATGATACCAACCGGAAGGATGTATGGGTTGGAAGTGAATAGTATTATCGACGAACGACTAGATCCTATCAAATCTACCTATGCGGCAGCGCGATTTTTAAAAGATTTGTTTTCGATGTATGGTGATTGGCATTTGGTAATTGCTGCTTATAACTGTGGCCCGGGTAATGTAAATAAAGCCATTCGTCGTTCGGGAGGAAAGCGCGACTATTGGAGTATATATCCTTATTTGCCAGCAGAAACTCGTGGTTATGTGCCTATTTTTATTGCTGCTAACTACTCCATGCATTATGCAGCGCAGCATAATATATGCAAAGCAAAAGTTAAAATGCCCATAGTGACTGATACAATTGTAGTTCACGAAAAGATTCATTTTGAGCAAATTAGTACTGTTTTAAATATCCCAGTTGAACAAATTCGCTTGCTCAATCCGCAGTATAGGAAGGATATTATTCCGGGTAATATAAAACCTTATGCGCTGTGTTTGCCATTAAACTATGCAAATGGTTTTTTTGAAAAGTACAAAGAAATTGTAAATTATAAAGCGGATACATTGCTTAATAATAGGAGAGAAGAAACTGAAATACTGCTTGTGCAGAAACCGGTTTTATCCAATGAGAACAAATCGCGCACAATATATCATACCGTTAAAAGAGGACAAACACTGAGTTATATAGCTAATAAGTACGGTGTTTCGCTTACTAAACTCAAAAAAACAAATGGCTTGCGTAAAAGCAATATCAAACCAGGGCAGAAATTGAAAATCGTAAAATAAGTTTTAAACAGATGGAAAAACTTTATTATTCAATTTCGGAAGTGGCTGAAATGTTTAATATTAATCAGTCGAACCTGCGTTTTTGGGAAAAAGAATTTAAACAACTCAAACCAAAGCGAAACAAAGGGAATACACGTTTTTATACAAACGAAGATATTCAGACTGTAAAAATGATTATCTTTTTGGTAGAGGATAAAAAACTAACCCTCGAAGGTGCAAAGTTACAGTTAAGTCAAAAAAAAGAATCGCTCATTAAACAACAAGAACTTGTTGAGCGTTTAAAAGTTATGCGTACGGAACTACTTGCTATTGCAAAAGAAATTGATTAAATCTCTTTGCATTTTTTGTTGTTCAAGTTCGTAAAATATCTATTCATTTCAATTTAATTATATGCTTAAAAATAGAATTTTTTTACTATCAATTCTTTTTCCGTTTTTATTATCAGCTCAAAAAAGTCCCAAAAATGTTGTTTTTATTATTGGCGATGGTATGGGCTTGGCGCATATTTATGCAGGTATGGTTGCTAACGGTAATCATCTGCAATTTGAACGATTCAAAAATATCGGATTTTCAAAAACATATTCAGCAAATAATTTTACAACCGATTCGGGTGCAGGTGGCACTGCCATAGCTTGTGGTGTGAAAACAAATAATGGCATGATTGGGACTACACCTGACTCAGTGGCAGTTCCATCCATACTCGAAATTGCGGATAAAAACATGTTGTCGACAGGTATTGTAGTTGCTTGTGATGTTACGCATGCCACTCCAGCTTCGTTTATTTCACATCAGCCTAGTCGCAAAATGAACGAAGATATTGCACTCGATTTTCTGAAAACAGATGTCGACGTTGTTATAGGTGGCGGTCGTAAAAATTTTGAAAACCGCGAAGATAAACGAAATCTTATTAACGAGTTAAAAACCAATGGTTACAATTATGCAGCTAGCTTAGAAGAAGTGAAAAAGATTAAAAGCGGAAAACTAGCTGGTTTACTTTACGATGGTCATAATCCTCCAATGCCGGAACGTGGTGATATGTTGCCTGAGTCGACATTGGCTGCAATTGATATTTTGGATAATAACAAAAAAGGATTTTTTCTGATGATTGAAGGTTCGCAAATTGACTGGGCTGCACATGATAATAAAGCCGATCAAATTGTGAAAGAAGTGCTTGATTTAGATAAAACAATAGGGAAAGTATTGGATTTTGCCGAAAAAAATAAAAACACTCTGGTTATTGTAACTGCCGATCACGAAACAGGTGGACTTACACTTCCAAAAGGAAATATTTCTAAAAAGGAATTCTCGGCTTCGTTTAGTACCAAAGATCATTCAGGAGTTCTTGTGCCAGTATTTGCTTTTGGACCTGGTGCCGAAAATTTTACTGGATTCATGGAAAATACTTCATTCAAAAATAAATTAATCAAGCTTTTGAAATTGAAAAATTAAATTTCGTATTTTGCTTCTTGAATCTTATATCATTTAAATAATGACTCAAATTGAATATGAGCAACATATCGTGTATCGAATGTTGCTCGTTTTTTGTAGAAAACATCATGGTTCCGACAAAAATTTACTTTGCAAAAACTGTACGCAATTAAATAATTATGCTCAACTGCGACTTGAGAATTGTAAGTTTGGTAACGATAAGCCAGCATGTAAAAAATGTCCTGTTCATTGTTATAAGCCTGTAATGCGTGAACAAATTCGTGAAGTAATGCGATATTCGGGACCTCGCATGGCATTTTATTATCCAATAGATGCTGTAAAACATTTATTTCGGAAACACAATAAGTATAAATACAAAACACAAAAAGCTAAATAAAAAAATTTGCATAAGCCATTTAATTGTTTTATTTTTGCTAAAAATTATTCCAAAACTCATAATTCATAACTCATAACTCAAAACTCAATATGGCGGCTTTTAATAGAATTTTACTCAAACTGAGTGGTGAATCGCTTATGGGCGAAAAACAGTATGGCATTGATGAAAAACGTTTGGGCGAGTACGCTAATCAAATTGCTGAAATTGCTCAAATGGGTGTGCAGGTAGGCATTGTTATAGGTGGTGGAAATATATTTAGAGGATTAAGCGGTGCTTCAAAAGGATTCGACCGTGTACAAGGCGATCAAATGGGTATGTTGGCTACAGTTATAAATAGTTTGGCATTAAACTCAGCTTTACAGGCAGCTGGAGTAAAATCGCGTGTGCTTACTGCTATTCGCATGGAGCCTATTGGTGAGTTTTATTCCAAGCAAAAGGCTGTTCAAAGTCTTGAGAATGGCGAAGTTGTTATTCTATCAGCTGGTACTGGTAATCCTTTTTTTACCACAGATACAGGTTCATCGCTACGCGCTATCGAAATTGAGGCAGATGTTATGCTCAAAGGTACACGTGTTGATGGAATATATACTGCTGATCCTGAAAAAGACAAAACAGCTACTAAATTCGACGAAATTACTTACGACGAAATTTACAATCGTAATCTTAAAGTAATGGATCTTACTGCTACAACCATGTGTAAAGAGAATAATATGCCTATTTACGTTTTTGATATGGATACCATTGGTAATCTTAAAAAAGTAATGTCAGGCGAAAAAATTGGCACTTTAGTACGAAATTAATGTGATGATCCCGATACATTTCCGATACATCGGAACTGGCAGGGACAAGTTAAGATGATGTGAAGATATGATGATATGATGATTCCGATAAATTGGGACAAGTTGTAATGATGAGTTGATTTCGGATAACAATCTGAAGTAATGAATATCTGGCATTATATTATTGCAAATATGTAATACAAAACTTGAAACGAATAAACCCGAAACAATACAACAAATTATAATATGTTAGACGTAAAACCAATTTTAGCTGATGCTGAAGACAGCATGGAAGCAACACTCCTTTTTTTGGACGAATCTTTGGCGCATATACGTGCAGGCAAAGCTAATATTCGAATTCTCGATGGTGTAAAAGTAGATTACTATGGATCGCATGTGCCTATTTCAAATGTTGCAACTATAACCACTCCTGATGCCAAAACGATTACAGTTCAGCCTTGGGAAAAAGGTCTTATAAGTGTAATTGAAAAAGCTATTTTAAATTCGGATGTAGGTATTACACCTATGAATAATGGTGAAGTTATTCGTCTGGGCATTCCTCCGTTAACCGAAGAACGCCGTAAACAACTTGCCAAGCAAGCTCGTCACGAAGGTGAAGAAGCTAAAATTTCGGTGCGTAATGCTCGTCGCGAAGCAATTGATCATTTCAAAAAAATGGTAAAAGAAGGTCTGCCCGAAGATGTTGAGAAAGATTCGGAAGCGGCAATCCAAAAAATTCATGATAAATATATCAAGAAAATTGATGATATGATAGCTGCAAAGGAAAAAGAAATTATGACCGTGTAAGTTGTATCATTATAATATAATTACTTTAATGTCAGTCATTTCGCAAACTCGAAATGACTGATGTTTTTTTAACTCATAGATGAATAAAATTAGCTTGTTGTTTCTGGTTTTGTTGCTAACGGTTACTAACCTATATGCCGAAAGTAACGATTCAGTAATTTCAAAAAAAAGTTTTTTTGTTATTCCACATGCCGCATATCAGCAAGAAACTAGCTGGATGGGAGGTGTGGCTTATGGTTATTATTTTAAAAGTAAGGACATTAGTCGAATTAGTTCTGTATCAGGAAGTGCAGTATACACTGTCTTGAACCAATTTATGTTTAACCTATCTCCCAAATTGTATTTTGCTGATAAAAAGGGCTTTTTGTATGCCAATCTTAACTTTAGAAATTACCCCGATTACTTTTATGGAATTGGAAATAAACCACAAAATTTAAAAATTGCATACCTCTCCCGAAATTTTAATTTAACTTTGCAACCTCAGTACAAGGTTTGTCGTAATTTGTATCTAGGTGCATTAATGTCCTTTAAAACAGAGAAGTTAATAACTGATTCATCGCAAAGTGTTTTAAATCATCTTGTATACTCACAGTATGGAAATGCTGGTTGGCAAGGCTATAATGTAACATCGCTCGGAATGTTAGCTGTTTACGACAGTAGAGATAATCAATTTTATCCTTCGAAGGGTGAATTTGCTAAGATAATTGTTGGTGTGGCGCCAAAAACTTTTGGCAATTCAGTAGCTTTTACTGATTTTAATCTGGATGTTCGTAAGTATCAGCCTTTGTTTGGAATACATACGTTTGCTTTTCAACTAAATATTGCTGGCATTTTTGGTAATAATATTCCATTTCAATTACTGCCAACTGTTGGTGGACGTGATTTGTTACGTGGATTTAGGCAAGGAGTGTTTCGTAATAATACCTCCTTTTTATTTCAAAGCGAATATAGATTGCCAGTTTATAAAAAATTAAAAGCTGCTATGTTTTGTACACTGGGCGATGTGGTGAATAGCTCAGATTTTAAAATTGATAAACTGAAAGTGGCTTATGGAGCAGGATTGCGTTATCAATTAAATGATGCTCGTGTGCATTTACGATTCGATATTGCTAAAAATAATTATGGAGAAAAATTGCAATTCTATATTACTGCTACTGAAGCTTTTTGATGTGGTAATATGTCGATTTGATTCTATGATGTTAAAAGAGAAATACAATATAATATTTTAAAAATGAAAGGATTAGTTGTTAAGAATACTGGAAGTTGGTATCAAGTTTTGGCTAATAATTTAGCTATTGCTGAATGCAAAATGAAAGGTAATTTGCGTATGCAAGAGATTCGCAGCACAAATCCTATTGCCGTAGGTGATTTTGTGAATTTCGAGTTTAATGCCGATGGTACAGGTGTTATTCACGAAATATGTGAGCGACGAAATTATATTGTACGTAAATCGTCCAATTTATCCAAACAGTCACATATCCTGGCTGCTAATTTAGATATGGCTGCATTAATTGCTACCATAAATTATCCTGTTACTTCGCTGGTTTTTATCGATCGTTTTTTGGCTTCAGCTGAAGCCTATCGCGTGCCTGCATGTATAGTTTTTAATAAATTGGATTTGTATACGCCCGACGAAATTTTATACCTCGATGCCATCCAAAATCTATACGAAAGTCTTGATTATAAGGTATTCCGAGTTTCGGCCCTGCAAAGTGATACTGTAAAGCTGTTGACTAGTTTTTTGAATGAGAAAACAACACTAATTTCAGGAAATTCAGGGGTTGGAAAATCAACTTTGATTAATGCAATTTCGCCTGAATCATTAGCCAAAACAGGCGAAATATCTACTTATCATAATAAAGGTATGCATACAACCACTTTTTCGGAAATGTTTAAATTAAAAAGTGGTGGTTATATAATTGATACTCCTGGCATAAAGGGATTTGGTGCTGTGGATATGGTAGCAACTGAAATAAGTCATTATTTTAAAGATATTTTTGCGCAGAGTAAAAACTGTAAGTTTTCAAACTGTAAGCATATAAATGAACCTGGATGTTCTGTTTTAAATGCTGTTGAAAATCAACGAATAAGCTCGTCCCGTTATCAAAGTTACATAAGTATGATGGGCGATTGTGATAGCGGAAAATATCGATAAATATGAATATTTTGCTTTTTCACTTACAAATTGTTTGTTTTACTATTTGAAATCCGAAAATTATTAATATATTTGCAAAATAATTAGTGAAATTAAACTAATATACAAAACTGGAATTTTAATTATATTATGGCACAACATCAAATTGATCGTTTAGACAAAAAAATTCTTCAATTAATTTCGCAAGATGCTCGTATTCCTTTTTTGGAAGTTGCTCGCGAATGTAATGTATCTGGAGCTGCAATTCATCAACGTATTCAAAAACTACGCAATACGGGTATTATCAAGGGCTCTGAGTTTGTTATTGATACCTATAAAGTTGGTTTTCAGACTTGTGCGTATATTGGAATTACGCTCAACGATGTTAAATCATTTGTGTCGGTTGTGGACGAGTTGAAAAAAATTCCAGAAATTGTTGAATGCCATTATGCAACTGGAAAATATTCCATGTTTGTGAAAATTTACGCTAAGGACAACCGTCATTTGCTTCAGATAATTCTTGAAAAAATGACTGCTATCAAAGGCATAGCGCATACCGAAACATTTCAGATTTCGCTTGATGAGGTTTTTCGTCGTCAATTATCTGTTTTCGAAATTGAAGCTTCGCACGAAGTTAACGATGATATTGAATAGACATTCTTACATATACATAAAGGCCTCAAGATATTTTGAGGCTTTTTTTATGAACGGTATTGATAGGTTGCTTTATTTAATCTATCCATTATAGCTCTACCAATGCCTGTATTTGTGGTTTTTGTAATGTAAATTTGAGTTACTTCATCATCCTCTTCCATCTTATGAAGTGCCGAAAATAAGTTGGCTGCTACTTCGAGTAAGTTTTCTGTTTCAGAAGTGAAAACTGTTTTACTAGTATATGTTTTGTTTGCTTCCTTTTTATGTAGTATTAAACCTGAATTTTTGGGTAATTCATTTTCTTCGGAATAATAGTAAAGTGGCTTCAATGGCGAATAATGGCTTTTTAGTAATCCGGGCGAAACAAGTTTAATATTTTTTTCTGGCGTAATTACTATAAAATCAACTAACACATTCTGAATGTCTTCGGCAGTAATTACTCCGGGTCTAAGAATTATACAGGTGTTGTTTTCAATTGAAACTACAGTTGATTCAATACCAACCGATTCATAGTTATCACGATTCTGAATGATATAATCGATCTCCATTTTTTGTTTTTCTACATGCTTGTAGCTCGTAGGGCTCAATTGCCCAAAACGGTTAGCACTGGGAGCTGCCACAGGTACGCCTGCGAGCTTTATAAGCTGTTGTGCTATGGGATGCGAAGGCATACGTACACCTACAGCATCTAAGTCGGATGTGACTAACTCAGGAACTAAATCCGATTTTTTATGCACAATGGTTAATGGACCAGGCCAAAATTTAGCTGCAAGCAAATATACTCCCGGATTAATAGGGTGGGAGTAGAGTTGCTCAATTTGTTCAATTTCAGCAATATGTACGATTAATGGGTCGAAGTTTGGTCTTCTTTTTGCATTAAAAATGCCTGCAACAGCAAGAGGATTAAGTGCATTCGCACCCAGTCCATAAACTGTTTCGGTCGGAAATGCAACCAAACCTCCATTGCGCAAGCAGTCTGCTGCAACTTTAATTTCGTTTTCTGAAATTAGCGTCATTTTTTATTCTTTTGTGTTGGATAAGCCGCTACCTTATAGTCAGCTTTTTGTAATTGCGTAATTATTCCATTTTCGCCATTGAGTTGAATCACATCTACAACAATAAAACAGCTGTTTGTATTGATAAATTCTTTTATCCGTTGAATTTTTTCAGGCGAAAATGATTTGTCTACTTCTTGAATGGTTATTTTGTTTCCAATTTGGTTTAATAAATTCCTAATTTTTTGAATATCACTAGTATTGTAATAATGTAAAAGTTCTTTGAAATATGTTTTATAAAGTGTGGCATTGTTCACATCATTTGCAAGTTGTAGTGCTTGTGTTTGAATTTTCGAAGGGTCGAAAACTTTATTGAGATAGCTTGTGTAGTTCTCAAGGCCAACAACTTCAATTCCTTTTATGCTGGCAACCATTTGAAAATAAGAATCGGTTTGAGCATCGTCGGATAAATTAACAGCACTATTGAACAGCTCCGAAAGGTAAAGTTGACGGATCATGGCAGGGTGCATTAACCCAACTTCTTTCAACCCAAATTTCAAAACTCGTTTAAGCTCATTGTCTATGTTTTTGTAAGCCGAGTCTGTGAAATAAGTGTTTATTGATTTTGAAAGTGGGAGCATTGCTGCCCTTTTTAATGTGCCTTCAGCTTCGGCCGAGTAGGCATTGTAGTTGCCAATAACTACATTACATTTATTAAATGCCTTGTATACTCCTTGAATACTATCAAGCGCTTTAGCAGGAATCAGTGATTGTGTACCCAAAATATAGGAAGGCTTTTTCACATTTTTTCCTGTAATTTGGAATAAAAGTTGCGCCTGAAAGTGAATTGAAATTGAAAGTAAAAAAAACAAAAAAAGCTTTTTCATTATCACCGATTATTTTTTGAAATACAAAAATAGCTGTTTTATATGCATTTACATGTTTCTTAGCTTGTTATTTTCTGCTTTTTAGTCAAGTTTAGCTTTTTTTGTTTGTGTCTGTAAATATACATCGTGAATGTTATTGTTTTTATCAATAATTTTTTATCTTTGCAATATAATCAACTCCTAATTACTATTTCAAAGATATGACATTACAACAACTCGAATACGTACTTGCATTGGATAAAACCCGACATTTTGTACGTGCAGCCGAAATGTGCGGTGTAACACAACCTACACTTAGCGCCATGATTCAAAAGCTTGAGGATGAACTTGATTGTCGCATTTTCGACCGTTCTTCACATCCAATTGTACCTACACCAGTTGGCGAAATTGTGATTAAAAAGGCCCAAACTGTTTTGCATAGCGTGAATTTATTAAAAGAAAGCATTGTTTCGATAAAAGGTTCGCTTTCGGGTTCGTTTACTGTGGCAATGATACCAACTGTAGCACCTTATTTATTGCCCGGATTTATTGCTGCTTTTCAGCACGATTATCCCGAAGTTTCATTGCGTGTAACCGAAATGCGTACAGAATCAATAATTAGAAATTTGCAATCGGCCGAAATTGATATGGCAATTTTAGCAACTCCACTCAATGATCCAAATTTATTGGAAGTGCCTTTGTATTACGAAAAATTTGAAGCATATATATCACCAAAAGAAAAATTGTTCGAAAAACAAGAAGTTGCTACCGACGAAATGTCTGATGATAGACTTTGGGTGCTCGAAGAGGGGCATTGCCTTCGTAATCAAGTGTTTAATTTTTGCAAAAATAGAAAGCACGCATCAACTTACGAAGCGGGAAGTATTGATACACTCGTAAAAATTGTGGATATCAATGGCGGTTACACTGTTATTCCTGAATTGCATGTGGAGCTGTTGAGCGATGTTCAGAAGCTTAATGTCAGGCAAATTGTAAAGCCCGAAGCAACTCGCGAAATATCGCTAGTAATTCGTCATGATTATGTGCGCGAAGGATTGATGAATGCTGTGGCTAATACTGTGAAGCAAATTATTCCACAGCACATGCTTGATGCCCGACTTAAAAAATTCTCGATTAAATTATAATACATCAATTGCTTTTTACTATGAAATCAGGCATAAAAACATCTATCTATAAAAAGCTATTACTACCTATGTTGGTACTGGTGGCTATTTTAATTTTTGGATTTTTTGGCTTCATTTATATCGAAGGTTTTACACCTATTGAATCGCTGTATATGCTTGTAATTACTTTTGCCACAATTGGTTATGGCGAAGTGCATACTTTAACCGATGATGGTAGGATTTTTGTAATTTTCTTGATAATAACTGGTTTTACGTTAGGTTTTTATATGCTCGGAAAATTTTCTGAATTTGTTATTGATGGTGAATTGTCGAAATTAATAAAACTCAAAAAAATGAATAAATCACTCAAAGAATTACATAACCATTACATTGTGTGTGGTTATGGAAAAACAGGTCGAAAAGTGGTAGAAGACCTATTGGCCAAAAATAAAAAAGTGGTGCTTATTGAATCAAATATGGAGCGCAACGAAAAAATCAAAGATTTATATAACGAGAATTTGATTCATATAATTGGAGATGCTACTAACGACGATGTGCTCTTATCGGCAGGAGTGCTAAGAGCCTCAAATTTAATTGCCGTTTTAACTACCGATGCCGAAAATCTATTTGTAACACTTAGTGCAAAGGATTTTAATAAAAACATCATAGTTATTACACGTGTTGAAGAAACCAATTCAACCGCAAAATTCAAAAAAGCGGGTGCTGATCATATTATTTCACCTATCGAAATTGCTTCGGAACGAATAGTTTCAATAGCCACTTCGGGAAGCGATTTTTTTAGTTTTATGGAGTTTGCCGAAAGCAAGGAGCAGCTGCACGAATACACATTTGGTATGGTTCAAATTGCTCAAGGAAGTGATTTAATAGGTAAAACCTATCGCGAAGCAAATATTCCTCAACGTACTCATTTAGTTGTAATTGGGTATTACTCATTGCTCGATGAGTTGCAAGTGAACCCAAAAGCCGAAAATAAAATTGAACTTGGCGATAAATTATTGGTCTTTGGGCTTGAGCAGCAAATTAATGATTTGAAAGTAATAGCCAAAAACTAGAGGTTGGAAAATTGAAAAAAAAAGTCCGTTAATTCACATTAACGGACTTTTAAATGCCTGAGCATTTGTAGACTACGCCTGATTATTTTACAGAGTCAACAACTGTTGTATCAACAGCAACTGTATCAACTACAGCAACAGTGTCAACAGCTAGAGAATCAGTTGCAGGAGCTTCTTCAGCAGCTTTAGGAGCGCAAGAAGCGATAGCGATAGCTACAGCAAAAAATAAAAATACTTTTTTCATTTTTTTAAACGTTTAAAAATTTAACTTATTTGTTTTGCAATTCAAAATCGCCGCAAAATTACTGCATTTATCAATCGGTTGTATCACTTTTGCGAAATAATTTTCAAAAT
>CAIWIS010000893.1 GCA_903912795.1 uncultured Bacteroidales bacterium | reverse complement strand
TTTTCTATAATCTTAATTTGTTGATTTATTCTTTGGAAGTTTTTTAAATGAACGAGTTGCGGTTTTATAGCCAAACAACTCGATCATTTCACCTAAACACCCATCAATTTATACCTCTTTTGATGATTTTCTTGAAATAATTTTTATTACCGGTTTGTAAATTCATAATGTATAATCCAGTAGGTAGATCAGAAATATCTACAGAGGTTTTCGCACCATTAATTTTGCCCGATTGTACAATCTTTCCAGTTAAATCAGCTATTGAATACGAAGAGTTCGACTCAGGAAAGTTTGAATTTAGTGAAATCTGAATTTTATCAAATGCAGGATTTGGATAAAGTTTGATGATATCTTCATTTGGATTCTCTAATGCCGAAACAGTAGTACCATCAGGGTTTAATGTAAATGCGGAACTGGTTTTGAGTTCCGATTCATTACCTTTCCAATCAATGGCAGTAACTCCAATTGTATATTTGGTGCTCGATTTCAGACTGTTGATAGTTGCATTTGTAAGTATTGTTGATTTGTAAAATACGCCATCAACATAAACTTTATAACCAACAACTTTTATGTTGTCGGTAGCCACCGGCCATTGTACAAACAGAACCTTTGGATAAGCTTGCCAAATATCAACCAATGCAGGTGCAGCTGGTTTAATATCATCTGCTGCTTCCCAACCAAAGCTTTGTTCTACACCGTTTATCATCACTTTAATACCATTGTCATCAATCTGAGTAATGGAAGTGTTGTTATCGCCCATATTAATTACAACACCAAATTGAGCTGCGGCTGTATTGCTTTTTTTGATACCAACCACTTTTCTGTTTTGTGAGCTTGTATCCCAAACCGACATTGTTAAGTCTGTGATAGAACGACTACTAACTCCTGATGAATAATCGATTATTTTTCCAGCTGTACCACCCGAAGTGAAATTAAACATATTGCCCGAATTGGTTAGCCCAACGTTAGTTGGAAGGAGTAAGCGAAATTCAAAATCGATAGCTTTTGGTGCCGAAACTCTATCTGCAATTACAACTGAGCCGCCGGGGATATATACCACGCGACGTCTGTAATTACATTTTACTCCATCTATCAAATACAATCCGCCACTTTCGCCTAAGAAAGTATGATATTTCTCCGTGTGGATTGCTTCAAGTGTATATGCATCCTCAAGTCTTAGTCCGTAATCAGTAGATCTGAACCAATCCTGGCCGCCACCTTTTTGCTCAACCGTTACACCATTTACAATAAATGAAGTCAGTTGTGAATTATTGGTCGCTTTAAGTGTTGAATACCCAGGAACTCTTAAAACCGGATTATCTTTCCACCAAAATTCTACAATATTAGCATCAGGATGGCAGTGACCGGTACAATCGTTTCTGTCTATTATGGCAGCTGTTTTACCACCAGCATTACCACATTTAAAAGCAAAGAAATTAGCTGTGTTTGCCCAACTACTTCTAACTGTGTAGAAATCCATATCTGTAGCATCCATTGTTAAACCAATGCTCTCTTTTGTAACCGGTATTACAGAAGCGTCTGCCCATAACAGGCCTCTCCAATCGGCATCTCCGCGTGCATCCAGCCAATCTGCCAAGTATTGGCTTTCGCCATCGGCAAATCGGTGCGCCAGAAAACGATAAATCCAAGAGCCGTTGAAATGTTTCCAATAGCTATCGCTCCATGCCATAAATCCATAATCGTTTGGCAACATTAATTGGAGACGAGCTTTTCCTTGATTTTTTATTGCCGGACAGTTTAGTAGGTTTAATTTTGCAGAAGGAGTAGTTAGTTGTTCAACCATTACGCCCATGTCAATGTAAGGGGGTAAACCATAATCGGTATAGTTGTATCCTTCCACCGGCACACCATCAACAGTAAGTCGGCGCTGAGTTTCCCAAAAGTTTCTTACAGATGCTGAAAACCAAATTGCAGGTTCTTTGGGGTCGAGCGGTGCTGCCGTTTCGCCATACAAAGCTACTCCCGCCATTGCCAATGCTGTGTGATTGTACCAATTATGATTGGTGGAAAATTGTTTATCCCTCCACATGGTAGCTCCGGCATTGGTTGGTGAACGTAACCAGCGAGAATTATCAATAATAATGTATCGTGCTTTTGCTTTTGTTTCGGCAGGTAAATCATTAAATAACCAGTCGTAAACACATGATACTCCAATCACAAGATGAGATAGTGCCAAATCTTGGTTCGATCTTTCGTAATTGTAAAATGCATTTATCCAGGTTACAATGCCATTTAAATAAATAGCTTTTCGCGAAGCATCGGTATCGAGTTTATAAGCTATTGCCATCCAGTTAAAACCTCTGCCATATTCGCGCCAAGGATCTTCGTTGGCAGGATTCATTGCAATAGGAGGAATTTTCTGTGCAGCTGCCAATGCTTGATTTTTAATACTTGTCCAATATTTACTATAATATGGATTTTGAGTTCTGGCTATCAAATCAGTTATTGAGACTCCCGAAAACAAAATGCGCGGGTGATTTCCACTCATTTCGGCTTTTATGGTAAACAATTCGTCCGCTTTAGGAGCCGACTCAGGTCCAGCAAAATCGTTGTCGCTCACGAAGGCAGCTTTTAATGTAAAATCCTGATTTTTAAAAGTAACAGCCGTACTGAAGGTCGATTCGTTTCCAGCTACATCAACAGCGGTCACTTTTATACTATAATCCGTATTCGAAATCAAATCATTTATCTGAAATGTGGTCGATTTCAAAAGGGTGCTGTTGTATTTATTCCCGTTGACATATACATTGTAACCAGCAGTACCTGAATTTTCGTCAATTGATGCGCTCCAGTTGAGGGTTACCGAGTTCGAAATCAAGTTCGAATAAGCCAAATTGGTAGGTGCCGGAGGAGCAATTACATCTGATGAGCTAATCATATACATCAAATCGGGTGCGTAGGCAGCTCCGGCTTCTTTCGTTTTTATTGAAAAATTACCCGACACACCGGATAGTATGATTGTAATTTTTTTGTTTGTATCAGCATTAATGAATTCGGTGAGTTTGTCCGACGCAAATTCAATTGTAGAACCAATAGCTAAACCATCTGTTAGTTTTAATGTGCCAAGTAAAGTCGCTTTTGAGGTGTTT
>CAIWIS010000892.1 GCA_903912795.1 uncultured Bacteroidales bacterium | reverse complement strand
TAATTTTGTGGTCGTACCAAAATGCAGTAAACAAGGTATTTACACCGAAATTCATAATTGTAGATCGGCGTCCATCAGAAAGTCGCTTGGTGGCCAATACAGTTCCTAATAAATAACCTGCATCGTCAATAAGTACCCTACCCGATTCAAGTATTAACAATGGTAATTCTTCTTGTTTAAAACCAAATCCTAAAATTACATCGGTAATAGCGTCGGCAAATTGATCGATAGAAGGCACCGTGTCCGAACCAGGCAAGTATGAACCTTTCAGCGTATTAGCCGATGGAAAGCCACCTCCTAAGTCGATATATTGAATTATTTTATTGTATTTTTCTTTAATACTCCAGCTTAACTCACACAATTTTGTAGCAGCTATGGCATACGCATTTGGCGATAACATAAAAGTTCCAATATGGCAATGTAACCCTACCAAATCCAAATTTTCGGAATTGATAATACGTGTAATGGCATTCCAAGCTTGCCCGTTTTCGAAATTAAAACCAAACCTATCCCATTTGGGGTAAATACCTGTGTCCATATTTACACGTATGGCAACGCGAGGTTTTAGCTTATTTTCTTCACTTAATCGTATCAACGAATATAATTCGTCGAAATGGTCGATGTGAATCAAGGAATTATTCTGGGCTGCTTTTATCAGCTCGGCATCTGATTTATCGGGACCATTGAAAATTATTTTATTACCTGGAACACCATTTTTCAATGCTTTTTCATATTCAAATCCCGATACCACTTCGGCCCACGATCCCTCTTGATGAAAAATTTGACAAACCGCGTTCATATAATTGGTTTTATACGACCAAGCAAACTGCACTTTAGGATATCGGGTTTTGAAAATGCGGGTTGCATTTTGATAATTACGCCTAATCTGTCGTTCAGAAAGCACAAAACAGGGCGTACCATAATCTTTTATTATATTTTTCACTGGCACACTTTCGATGTGCGTAACTGGCTCGTATTCAGTGCGAGTTCCAAACTTATTCATTAGTCCTGTATTCATCTTTTGAATTATCGGACGTTCATATCTTTCTTTTTTCATGATGATTATTTTTATTAAATTCTGCCCCTAACCCCTAAAGGGGAATTAGAGATATTAGTACTGATTTATAATCTTAAATTGTAAATATTTTGTGTATTCATTCCCCTTTAGGAGTTAGGGGCATGTTTTAAAGTTCCCCTGTTCCTGATATTTTTTGAAATTCTTTGATATCTGTTATTAAATCCCAGGCATAGCGAACAAAAATTTTACCTACTTCGTAGTCGGTAAATGGTTCCACCTTTTGTCCTAATGCCATTTTGACTAAACTGGCAGGTTGATTTTGACCAGCAGCAGCTGTAAGGTAAATCCAAGCCGGAAAGCGCGGATTAACTTCCATAATGTACGGTTTTCCATCGGTAGTTTGCATAATTTCCAGTTCGCAACCACCACGCCATTTGGTCACTTTTATAAATTTCTGAGCCAATTCTATGTGTTTCTCGTCGTCCAACGTAATTCCTGCCCATGCTTTACCTTTGTCGGTTATATATAATTTACGCATCGGTATTACACTTATCGCATTGCCTTCGCCATCGCCCAATGCAGCAATATTTATTTCGGTTCCATTTATAAACTCTTGAACTATAATGGGTAATCCCCATTTTGCTTGAATTTTATAAAATGCCTTCTCAGCTTGCTCATACGTATTTGCAATTATTGCATCGTAAAATTTTCCTTTAACCACCAGTGGATAACTAAATTCTTCGGCTGCCTTTGTTAAATCTTTAGCCTGATAAATTACTTTATCGGCAGGTACAAGCATGTCATGTTTTTGTCCAAATTCGTACAATTTCATTTTGTCGCGCGCTTCAAACTGATCTAAATCTGGTAAAAATGTTCTTATTCCCATTCCTTTTAGCTTATCCTTTAATTTTATAAAATTAAAAAGTTCAGCATCAAAATTTGGAATTATGATATCAATTTTTTCTATATTATGAATGTATTGAATGCGACCCATGAGTGCATCGGTTCCGGCTGCTGGATAAGGAATTTGATATGTTTTATCTACCAAATCGTGCATGTACAATCCGGGTTCAAGCGCTTCATACGAAAGCCCTATGATGTGTGCATCAATATCTTTACATTCGCGAATGGCTCTAATTACTGCAACACCTGGTCCGGGACTGTCGATGGCATTTAATGCAGTAACAGCAATTACAATTTTCTTTTTATTTTGATTTTTCATCTCTGTTTTCTTTTAAATATCTTCACATCATCTCTTCTTTACATTACCTCATCAATCAATTATTCCGTAATCTTTTAACTGCGTTTCAAAATCGTCCAAGTCCTTTTCGAACTGATCTTTATCAACATCGTATTTTGTACATATTAATTCGATAATTTCAGCGGATGGTTTATTTTCTTTGAGCAGCGCAATTATATCGCCACCAATGGTATTTGTAGAAAATGAATCTCCGGTGCCTGGATTAAATACAAATCCTTCTTCGCTTGTAGCTATGTTTTTCTTGATTGTCATACTATTATAATTTTTTATGAGAGTAAAATACTGTTTTAATTAGTGATACAAATATATTGTTATT
>CAIWIS010000891.1 GCA_903912795.1 uncultured Bacteroidales bacterium | reverse complement strand
GTTTCATTTGTAATAACAAGAAAGTCATAATCACTATCGCTACTATTGTCTTTTCTTGCGCGTGATCCGAACAAAACAATTTTGCTATTAGGAATAATTCTATTAGCAATGTCTCTGATAATAAATAATGCGTTTGAATTGTTATTAATCATAATTTAAATATTTATAGGAATCGGTTATATTCATTTAATTTATGTTGCGGCTTAAGTACTTTGCTTCTTTGCGTTTACAAAAAGTGTTTTGGTGTATCTGCTTTTTCCAATTACTTACAAACTTTTTGAAATTATTAAATTATCAATTGTTTTTAAAAAATCATCTACTTGTTCAATTAGAGGTTCAACAGTTTCTTCATCAAAATCGTATAAGTCGCCATAATCTCCCTTTTGTCGAAAATCAAATAGCTTTGAAAAAAGCTTACCGTGTTTTAATCCAACTTTTTCGGTTTTTACAAAATTCATACTAAACTGTCTCCGTGCGCCATCGTGCGTTTGAGTTTCAATATCATTTTTTAGTAAAAGCGAAATTACAGCATAAAAACAAGCATAATACAATCGGTTTACAACGGCATTCCAACGGTTGTTTTTCGCTAATATCAGCGCTTCTTCGTACGATTCGACTGCTCTTTGAAACCTATATTTTATATAATCGGTTCTATTTTCGATTAACATAATTGTAAGCCCTCTGATTTCACATTTTTATATAATGGAGAATATAATAATGTTGTATTCCAATATGATTTAGGATAGATAAATGTCGAAATTGCTTGTCCGGTTTCTAATTCAATGCCATATAAATCATCTCGGAATTTATCTTCAATTGTATTCGTTATCTTGTTGCTATCAACCAAAATAAGAATATCCCAATCTGAATTTTCACGATTATCACCACGTGCACGCGACCCAAACAAAAATGCTTGTGCATGAGGGTCTTTGGCATGTATCGATTTGCTAATTTTATTAAATATCTGTTCTTTACTCGTCATTGTAATTGATTTTTAAATGTACAAAAACCTTTTTTAAGTAGATGCAAATATACGAACTTCTTTCTGATTGATTAACTATAAATATTTGTATTGAATAGTCGTACTTTATACTTTTTTATTCAGACTTTTACAAATAGTTTTCAAATGTAGAAATAATTTTTGATAAATCCAAAAATATTGAGAAATGTGAATCGTAAAAAGTGTGTAAGTCCACACGTATGCGGAGTTCGCGGCGATGGGTGATTTTAGATAGTTTCATAGATTGTTAATTGGAACGCAAATATATGTTTTTTTTAATTGATAATTGACTTATGAAAGTCATTTTTTATTACTTTTGCCAAGTTGATATCAACTAGCCAAAAATTCAAATTTACATGCAATCATTTTTATTTATAATCTTGTTGTCGTTCAATATGTTAGCTGCTCAAATTGAAAGTATTAAACATTATATACAAGCCGGGGAACTTAAAAAAGCCATTCTGATGTCCGACTCCATTGCTGGTACGGTTAGTAAAAATAGTAAAACCTTTCAAGTTGCCGACTCGCTTAAACAAATTGCTTTGCGCACTTATATCGATTTTTCGGTGGATGAAATAAATATGGAGACTCAACTTGCTAAGCGGATAGGAAGCTATACGCAAGCTCAAAAAACTGATTGGGAAAAACTTAATTGGCTCGAATATAAAATAATTGATGGCCAAAAAAAGTATTTCAACCGGGCAGCTGGTAATCTCAAACTTCGTTTAAAACAGCAAACTGATAGTGCAAATAGCCATTCAGAGTCACTCGATGCTTTTTCGAAGTTTAAAGTTTCGTATTTAACTCAGTTGCTTACTGTCCAACGAGCTGATTCAAAGCCTTGTGCTCCACAAAATTACGAAATTAGTTATACCATCACACTTCAGCCTAATGTAGTGCCCCAAGGCGAAACTATTCGTTGTTGGATGCCTTGGCCTAAGGAAAATCACAGTAGGCAGGCGGATGTAAAATTCATTTCGTGCAATGCATCCACCTATCAAATTGCAGCAACCAAAAATGCGCACCGAAGTATTTATATAGAACAAAAAACCATGAATGACAAGCCAACAGTATTTAGCATCAGCTTTAGTTATACAGCCTTTGCTCAAAATTTTTATGAATCTGACATGGTGGCTTTGCCTTATAAAAAATCGTCAGTGCTTTACAAAACATACACGCGTGAACAACAACCTCATATTACTTTTAATAGCAAAATACAAAAACTGACTGATGAACTTGTTGGTAATGAGCAAAATCCGCTCAAGGTTGTTGCGATAATTTACGATTATATTTGCCAACATACCATATGGTCGGGTGCTCAGGAGTATTCCATTTTGGAATGTATACCTAATTATGTGCTCGATAATCGCAAAGGCGATTGTGGCATGCAAACATTTTTGTTTATGTCCATGGCGCGTTACAAAGGCATTCCCGTACGCTGGCAAAGTGGTTGGATGATGCACCCCCACGAAGTGAACTTACATGACTGGTGCGAAGTGTATTACGAAGGCACGGGTTGGGTGCCTCTGGATATGTCGTTTCAGTACATGCCAAGTGCCGATAAACGAATTAAGAACTTTTATTTAACAGGGATTGATGCTTATCGTATGATAGTGAACGACGATATTGCAGCCAAATTTCAGCCTCGTAAAAAATATTTCCGAAGCGAACCTTACGATTTTCAGCGCGGCGAACTCGAGTGGCGTGGCGGAAACATCTACTTTGATAAATGGGATTATCACATGGATGTAGTGTATAAGTAATTAATCAATTTCCAAACTGAGCATTTTTCTGAATTGCTCCAACTGTGGATTTTTAGCAACCATTTCGTTGTATCGTTGTTCGGGAGTAAGGCTGCGTTGTATTTCGCTTTCTTCAGCTATTTTGGTAGCTATACTAATGTTGGCGTTGCTAAGTTGTTTGCGGATAAATTGAACGGCATCGGTCAATAAGCGGTTTATTTCGTTGTCTTGCATTACATTATTTACAAGTACTTCAAAATTCGAATCCGTTTTGCGAACAGGTAAGTCGAGGTTGGTAAATCCTACTCTTTTCTCAATGGGCAATGTGTTAATAAATGCGCTCCAAGCTTTTATAAAATCTTCGTCGGAAAATGCGTTGGTGGTGGAAATTTGCTCAATAATCTCCTTTTGCTCCGAATCTGTTTTTATTACTTCAACTTGCTTTGGTTTACTAATTGATATTGATTGCGGACGTACGCCAATAGGTGTAGGCTTGGGTGCCGAAACTACACTTGCTGCTGCAACTGGCTCAGTTGCAATACTTGGTGTAACGGCAATGGTTTTTTGTAAATCAGCTTTAGCTTCAGTGGTTTCGAAAGGATTATCGGTCGCAACATTGATTTTTAAAATCGGTAATGGCTTTTCGTCAATTAGTAAGCTTTTTTTTTTTCATCATTCAGTTGACATAACCGAATAAGAGCTAACTCTACCAATAATCGTTTGTTTTTACTTATACGGTAATCCAAATCGCAGTCGTTCGCAATTTTTAAAGCCATAAATAAAAAATCAGCGCTACAGGTTTGCGCTTGTACTTCGTATCGTTTCCGAATATCATTACCCACTTCGAGCAATTCGAGCGTAGCGGCATCTTTACTTACCAAAATATCGCGTAGGTGCGAGCTCAATCCGGTTATAAAGTGGTGTGCATCAAAACCTTTGTTAAGTACATCGTTGAAAATTAGGAGCGAATTACTAACCTCGCCGGCTAAAAATGCATCTACCAACTTAAAATAATACTCATAATCAAGCACATTCAAATTATCGATAACTCCCTGGTAAGTAATGTTGTTTCCGCAAAAACTAACCAATTGGTCGAAAATGGATAAGGCATCGCGCATACCTCCATCGCTTTTTTGAGCAATAATATTTAATCCATTTATGTCAACAGTCACATTTTCCTGACTGGCCACGTATTGTAAATGTGCTACGGTATCGGCCACTGTCAGGCGCGAGAAATCATAAATCTGACAACGCGATAATATAGTAGGAATTATTTTATGCTTTTCGGTGGTTGCTAATATAAACATAGCATGCGATGGCGGTTCTTCGAGCGTTTTAAGAAACGCATTAAATGCCCCCGACGATAGCATGTGAACCTCATCCACAATATAAACACTGTATTTGCCAATTTGTGGCGGTATGCGCACTTGGTCAATAAGTGAACGTATATCGTCGACACTATTGTTCGAAGCAGCATCCAGCTCGTGAATATTGTAGGATCGTTGCTCGTTGAAAGCCACGCACGATTCGCAGGTATTACATGCTTCGTGGTCGGCAGTGAGGTTAAGACAGTTGATGGTTTTGGCAAAAATACGTGCGCAAGTAGTTTTACCTACACCACGTGGGCCGCAAAACAAATAAGCGTGTGCCAAATGACTTCCCGAAATGGCATTCTTTAGGGTAGTAGTAAGTGCTTGTTGTCCAACAACTGACTTAAATGTCGAGGGTCTGTATTTTCGAGCCGATACAATAAAATTATCCATCAAATTTTCTTTTTTTCTTAGCAGTGCAAATATACTCAAAAGTTCAAGAAGTTTTTCAACAAAATATTTTTTTATTAAAAATTATCCTTTCCAAATTTTTCGTACTTTTGTAAATCAGTTTCGGACTATTAATAAATCAATTATTTATGAGTTTCAAATCGTTTTTTGCCAATATTTTTAAGCTGATAAAATCGGTATTGTTCAATAAGTACATTATTGTGCTTATTGCTTTTGGTGTGTATATTACTTTTTTCGATCATTATAGTTTAATAAGTCGTTGGAAATCGCACCAAAAAATCAAGGAAATGGAATTGGAACGTAAGTACTACGAGGACGAAATTGCTAAAAACAAACAATTGCTCAATAAGTTACAAAAAGACGATGCGTATTTGGAGAAATTTGCACGCGAGAAGTATTTTATGCGTAATAGGGGTGAAGAAATTTTTATAATAAAAGAGGATTAAAAATACATTAAATAATGAATAAAACGCTTATAAATAGCTTATTTCCTGCAGGTGCCATATTAGTATTTGTGGCTTCGATACTTGCTTATTTCAAAATAGAGTATGTTGAATTTCTTTTTGCATTGGGAGCAATGGCTTTAATTGCTTACCAGGCTATTTTGGCTTTTAACCAGCAGGATAAAGATAGGAACACACAACGACTTTATCGTATGGGATTTATTTCATCCTTGTTTTTGGCTGTTGGCGCTTATTTTATGTTTACCGACTCAAATAGCTGGATAGTAATGGTTTTGATCTATACTGTTACAACACTTTACATCAGTTTTAGAATAAAATAAAAAGTTTTTTTGAACCGGCCTTTGTCGGCAGACAGGCGCAAAGTAATAATCAAATTTATAAAGGGTCTGCTGAAAAACTCAAGCAGTGCAATTTAATAAAATATATTTCGGTGCGCTGCACCTTAATTCTACGATTCTGAATGAAATCTACAAATATTACGGTGCTCTGCACCTTGATTTAGGTGCAGCGCACCGTAATATTTGTAGTCAGATTACAATCCGGTTTTCAGTAAGGTGCAGCGCACCGTAATATAATTTTTTTGAATTAATGCAAGGATTATGAAACAGTTTCTATATAAACTGTGCACTTTATCTGGTAATGTATTTTATAAATAACTTATATTCAAGTTGATATATGTTTTTCAGTAGACCCTATTTAGTATTTGAAATTTCTGATATTTGCGTTTATTTGCGTGATTTGCGTTCAATATTTAAAATACCAAATCGTAAATCGGCATACATTTCTGTTTTAACCAAATTTGCTCATCCATGCTTAAATGTGGAGCAAGCGATTCGAATACCTTGCGATGATAATCGTCAATCCATTCACTTTCTTCTTCATTGATAAGCATTATTTCCATTAAATTGCGGTCGATAGGGAATAATGTAAGTGTTTCGAACTCAAGAAAATCGCCAAATTCGGTAGTGGTGGCAGGTATTACATGAATCAGATTTTCGGTGCGAATTCCATACTCACCTGTGCGATACATGCCTGGCTCATTCGAAATTATCATTCCCGCCTGCAAAATTGCTGGATTTTCATCCATGCGTATGCTTTGAGGACCTTCGTGCACGTTCAGGAAATGCCCAACGCCATGCCCGGTGCCATGTCCGTAATTTAATCCCATATCCCACAATGCTTTACGGGCCAAAATATCGAGTTGCGAGCCGCGTGTACCTGCTGGAAAAATGGCTTTTGCAAGTGCTATATGTCCTTTGAGTACCAGTGTGAAATCGCTTTTTTGTTCGCGTGTAGCCTCTCCAAGTGCTATTGTGCGCGTAATGTCAGTGGTACCATCGAGGTATTGACCACCCGAATCGAGCAATAAGATACCTTCAGGTTTAAGTGTTGCATCTGAATTTTCGGTGGCACGATAGTGCACAATGGCACCATGCGCATTGTAACCGGCAATAGTGCCAAAACTTTCGCCCACTAAATTTTCCTGAGCTTTCCGGAATTCGTATAATTTATCCGAAATCGACATTTCGGTAAGTTTTCCACTTGCTAAATTATTTTCCAACCACATAAAAAAGCGGGTCAATGCTACACCATCTTTAATCATAGCAATGCGTATGCCTTCTACTTCGGTTTGGTTTTTAATGCTTTTAAGTTTAAATACTGGCGACATTTGATTGCGTATCAGGCAATTTATTGGTAATGCTTCTTTTAACGATTGGTTTAATTTTGCACCATCAATAAGTACCGATTTGCCCTGTGGAATGTCTTTTAATTGCGTGTAAATGAACAAATAATCAGCTGTTTCAATACCTTCGGATGCTAAATAAGCTTTAGTCTCGCGAGTTAATTTATTTTCGTCGATATACAAGGTTGCTTGTTGCGCATTTATTACCGAATAAGCAATTACCACTGGGTTGTATGTCACATCATTGCTACGAATATTATAAAGCCAGGCAATATCATCAAGGGCCGATAAAACCACATAGTCGGAATTTGCCTTGGCCATTTCAGTTCGGAGCGTTTGTAATTTATCAGCAGCCCTTTTGCCATTGTATTTTACATCAAAAATATAAAACGGATGTTGTGGCAATGCAGGTCTTTCGGTCCAAACAAGTTGCATTAAATCTACCGAAACCAATTGTATGCCATTGGCAGTCAGTTCGTTTTTCATGGCGGTATATGCATTTACCGAAAACATTTGTGCATTTACGCCCACTTTTTCGCCCGGTTTAAGCTCACTGCAAATCCATGTAATAAGTTCAGGGGTATCGGCCAAACCTTGCTTCATAAGGCTTATGCCAGTGTCAGCTAATTGCTCAGAGCCTTGCAAAAAATAGCGTGAATCGGTCCACAATCCAGCTTTTTCGAGTGTAAATGCCACTGTGCCAGCTGAGCCATCAAATCCACTTATCCATTCGCGTTCTTTCCAATAATCAGCTATGTATTCGCTTGCATGTGGATCGGTGCCGGGTATTATACAGGCAGCAATGCCTTCGTTTTTCATTGCTGAGCGTAATGCTTCAATTCGATGTTGTATTTGTGTCATTTTCTTATGTGTTTAGAATTTTGTAAGTACAAAGATAAATATTTTATGGAATTTAAATTCATTTTTTATTCAATTCGTTTATAATATTCAAAAGCTAAGTACTAATTTCGAATTACCTATTTGGCAATTATAGCGTGATGTATTACTTTTGTAGGTGCTGATTGCATTTTAAATTAGAATGTATTGTCAATTAATATTGGGTTTAACACTTTGTGGCACGGTGATTGTTCGAGTTTAAGGTGGTTAAAAATAAATTATATTATTCGTGAAGTTATTGAAATTCATAGTGTTATTGCTTGTACTTGCTACTGCTGATGTTGCTTATAGTCAGGAGAGTACGGTTGTGCCTGAGCGTACACCTGAACAGGAAGCAGCAATGCAAACCGAAAAAATGCAGCAGGAACTTAAATTAAATGCTGAGCAAGCTCGCCAAATTCATGAATTAAATTTGAAGTATGCGCGTGCTCGAAAAATTTCCAATACCCGAATTGAAGCCATACAACGTATTAAAGATAAAGAGCTTGAAATGTCTCGAATTTTGAATGACAATCAGCAATCGATACTAAAAAATAAACGCTATGATCGTTCTTCGTTTCAATCAAGCGATGTGCGACAAGCTACCAGCCAACCAAATCGTACACCTGAAGAGTATAGGCAAGCACAAACACCAAGAGCTAGTACAGAGGCTAGTCAAACACAGCCAAACACTACGCGTAGTACAGCAGTAACTCCAGGGGCAGTTCGGTCAACAAACCCTGCTGGTAATGTGAGTTCGTTTCGTTCATCTACACAAGGGGTACCTATGCGTACTACCGATCCTTCGAGTTCCAGAACGCAGCCGTCAACTACTCCCAGGTCAATTCGAAGTGCATCTCCAACTCCTTCAACTAGGAGTGCTTCTCCAGCGCCTTCAATGAGGAGTTCTTCACCTGCTCCCTCAACAAGAAGTGCTTCTCCAGCACCTTCATCGTCAAACCAAGGCCGACGATAATGTATGGGAGCTCCTTCATTTAGCTTTAAGCAATTTACGGTTTTTCACGACAAATGTGCCATGAAAGTGGGTACCGATGGTGTGTTGCTGGGTGGATATGCCGATGTGGAAAATACAAAAACAATTCTGGATATTGGCACAGGGTCCGGCTTAATAGCATTGATGCTGGCACAACGAAGTAATGCTCATGTTACTGCTATTGATATTGATAAAGATGCCGTTAGTCAGGCTTTGCTAAATGTGGCAAATTCTCCTTGGCCAAGTAGAATTCAGGTCATTGAATCGTCGTTAGCTAGTTTTGAAAATTTATGTACTGATAAATTTGATTTAATTGTTTCCAATCCGCCATTTTTCAATAATTCGCTTCATGCTCCTAATGAGTCACGTACGTTGGCGCGCCATACAGAAGCTGACTTTCATCACGAAATTTGTAATGCCGCGCTAAATTTACTGAATCCCAATGGAAAGTTAGTTGTGATTTTACCAGTAACCGAAGGTGATTTGTTTGTGGCTTATGCTCAGCAAATTGGTTTGCATTGCACGCAGTATGTTCAGGTTTTTCCAACCCCTACAGCTGCCGCAAAGCGTTTGTTGTTAGAGTTTTGCATGCAAAAATGCATTTGTAATCACGCGAGTTTGGTAATTGAAACAGGTACTCGTCATGAATATTCACCCGAATTTAGCGAAATGCTTCAGGATTTCTATTTGAAACTGTAGCAAATCACTATATTTGCAAATAAAAAAATAAAATATGATACGATACACCATAATTCTATTGCTTAGCACGCTTACTTTGTTGTGCTCAGGGCAACAAGCAATTACTAATTTCAGAAATAATCCCCTGTTGCGTTATGCCAATATTAGTTTATTGGTTAAGGATGTGGCTAGTGGTAAAACAATTGAGGAGTTTAATTCGCATTCATCTGTGATTCCAGCTTCTACAATGAAAATTGTTACCTCAGCTTCGGCGCTCGAAATGCTCGGCGAAAATTTTCAATTTGCAACTACATTGGAAGCTGATGGTGAAATAAAGCCCGATGGCACTCTGGAAGGGAATTTGTACATTAAAGGTGGCGGTGACCCAACTTTAGGCTCCGAAAAAGTGGGTGAAAAAAACTTTTTGCCTCTGTGGGTCGAAGCTGTTAATAAAGCAGGGATTAAAAGAATTACTGGAAGTATAATCGCTTGTGAGTATTGCTTTGAACGTCAGGTTATTAATCCGCGATGGACGTGGGAAGATATGGGTAATTATTATGCGCCCGGAATTCACTCCATTTCGTATTTGGACAATACTTATAAATTGTATTTCAATTCCGGTAAATTGGATAGCACTCCTCAAATACTGCGTACAGAACCTGTGATAAATGCTTTGCAGTTTGCTAATTTTGTAAAAAGTACGGATACAAAATCGGACAATGCCTATCTTTATGGTGCTCCTTACGAGTATAACCGGAGTATTTATGGCGAGATTCCAGCCAATAAAACTGATTTTTTTATTAAAGGTGATATTCCACACCCTGCTGTTTTGCTTGCAGCCGATTTTAAACAAGCATTAATGGATGCAAGTATTCAAGTTAGGGGAAATGCGCTTGTAAAAATGGAAAATATAAAGTCAAAAACGTTGATATATAAGTATCTATCACCTTCTCTTAGCGAAATAATTAAAGAGGTAAATGTAAATAGCAACAATCATTTTGCCGAATATACATTTAAACAACTTAGTGTAACGCCTAGTTCGGTAGGAAGTAGTAATGCCTCTGCTTTGAAAATTCAAAATTTTTGGAAAGAAAAAGGATTATCAACTGATGAACTATTTCAGAACGATGGATCGGGTCTATCGCCAACAAATGCTGTGTCGGCCAATTTTTATGTGAATATGCTCATTTACATGAAAACTAAAAGTGCGAGTGCAACTGTGTTTTACAATAGCTTACCGGTTTCGGGTACAAATGGTACGTTGAAAAACTTTTTGGCAAACACCGTTTTGCAAGGAAAAGTACATGCTAAAAGTGGCACTATAGCTCGTGTTAAAAGTTATGCCGGATACATTGAGTACAAAAACCGCACTTACGCTTTTGCCATTTTGGTAAATAATGCCAATGGAAGTTCCAAAGAAGTAACAGCCAAAATCGAAAATTTACTCCTTGATATTTGTAAATCGAGTAAAATGTAAAATGCTTTCAAATTGTAAGTATAAGCAATTTATTTGTTAATAATATGACTTTTTATGCTAAATAATAGCGAATTTAATAGCAATTATGGCTGTATGTTGTGTTATTAGCTTACAATTTTAATTGTAGTTATATTGTTGGAAAACAGTGTTATATAAAAATATATATCGTGTTAAAACTTTTTATGTTGAAATATTGTTGTAATTTAAAATTAAAGATGTATTTTTACCGTCGATTTTATTCAACTTTAAATCAATTTGAAAATGAAAATTGGAGTTCCAAAAGAAATTAAAAACAACGAGAGTCGCGTTGCCCTTACTCCATCCGGAGTTCAAGTAATGACTCAAAACGGTCATGCCGTTTATATCGAGAATAATGCAGGCGTAAATAGTGGGTTCAGCAACGATCAATACATTCGTGCAGGTGCAACCATTTTAACCACTGCTAACGAAGTGTTTGAAATAGCCGACATGATAATGAAGGTAAAAGAACCCATAGCAGTAGAGTACGATTTAATACGTCCCAACCAATTGTTATTTACCTACTTTCATTTTGCTTCAAACGAAACATTAACACGAGCAATGATAGCTAGCAAGGCGGTATGTTTAGCCTACGAAACAGTTGAAAGTAACCATACATTACCATTGCTTGTTCCAATGTCCGAAGTGGCTGGACGCATGTCCATACAAGAAGGTGCCAAATACCTCGAAAAACCAAAAGGTGGAAAAGGGATTTTGCTCGGTGGAGTTCCGGGAGTAAAGCCTGCTAATGTGCTTGTATTGGGTGGAGGAATTGTAGGTACACAAGCGGCTCTTATGGCAGCAGGATTGGGTGCACATGTTACTATTGCTGATATTTCGTTGCCTCGTTTGCGCTATTTAAGCGAAATAATGCCAGCTAATGTGGATACATTAATGTCGTCGCAATACAATATTGAACAACTTTTACCTACAACCGATTTGGTTATTGGAGCTGTTCTTATTCCGGGAGCTAAAGCACCGCATTTGATTACCCGCCAAATGCTTAAACTAATGGAGCCTGGCTCGGTATTGGTTGACGTTGCCATTGATCAAGGTGGTTGTTTCGAAACCGCTCACCCTACAACACATGCCGAACCTGTTTACGAAGTGGATGGGATATTGCATTACTGTGTTGCTAATATCCCTGGTGCTGTGCCGTTTACTTCAACGCTTGCACTCACCAATGCTACATTGCCTTATGCTGTAAAGTTGGCCAACCTAGGTTGGGAAAAAGCCTGTGAACAAAACGAAGATTTACGCAAAGGACTCAACATCGTTAATGGCGAAGTGGTTTACAAAGCCATTGCCGAAACATTTAATTTATAAGGTTTTTCGGATAATTCAAAATCAGTTTTTTAAACAAATTAGGGGGTGACTTTTTTAAGTCACCCCCTAATTAATTTTATTTCTACCACCACTTTGTTGCGCAATTACAGTAGCGAAGCAGCAGTTTTGTCTACAAAGAAATCTGCATTTCCTTTTACAGTACTAATATGTGCAGCTGGATAGTTTGTAGCAGTTGGTTTTTTCTGGATAATTTCTTTCAAAATTTTCGATTTATTTTCGCCAGTAATCATAAACACAATTTGATGTGCATTATTGATGGTATTTCCAGTGAGGGTAATGCGTTTTTGTTGTGTATAAGGGTTTACATTCACAGCTACTGAAAGCTCTGAATCAATCAGAGAAAGGTCGTTCGGAAAGATTGATGCAGTATGTCCATCGTTTCCCATGCCTAATAATACAAGGTCAAAAACTGGATATCCAACCAAAGCAGGCAACTCACCACGTAATAAGGCTCGGTATCTTTCGGCCTCAAATTCAGGAATTTCCTCACCGCGCATACGGTAAATATTTTCGCCAGGAACCAGTGTTTTTTGTAAAAAAGCGTCGTAGGTCATTCCAAAATTACTCTCCGCATCTGTGGGTTCCACGCAGCGTTCGTCCACCCAAAAGAAACGTACTTTTTTCCAATTAATGGAAGTTTCGTACTCGTTACCGAGCATTTCAAAAAGCATACGAGGTGTAGTGCCACCCGAAACAGCTAAATTCAGGAATTTATCAGATGGTGTTGCTTTTTCTTTTTCTTTGATTAATTCAGCCACTGCTCGTGACGTAGCCACAGTGTTTTCGAAGATTTGAAGATTGATTTGCATACTAAAAAATTTAATCGTGTTATATTGTCTTATTGTTTTGTATTTTTTGCTAATTATTCAGTTTTAAATTTCGAGAATGGATCGCGCCATTTCATAAATTTATCGTCGAACAGTTCATTCGATTCTTTTGGTCCCCACGTGTTACATTCGTAAAAATAGAGCGGAATTTCTGGGTCATTTTTCCATGCATTTAATATATTATCTACAAATTTCCAACTCGCTTTTACGGCATCGGCACGTGCATAAAGTGTTGAATCGCCGGTCATGCAATCAAGAATCAGACGTTCATAAGCTTCAGCTATTTTTTTGTCGGCCAAATCGGAATAATGAAATGCCATATTTACGTTTTGCACTTTGAAACCTGCCCCCGGAATTTTCATACCAAAATCAATTGCCACACCAGCATCGGGATGAATGCGTAGTATAATCATATTATTGGGTTCGGTAAGGCAAAGTTGTTTGAATAGTCGCTGAGGTGCTGGTTTTAAGTGTATTACCACTTCGGTGACACGATCAGGGAGTTGTTTGCCTGTACGTATAAAAAAAGGAACATCGCCCCACCGCCAGTTGTCGATAAACAATTTCATAGCTACAAAAGTCTCCGTTTTTGAAGATGGAGCTACCCCTGTTTCTTGACGATATC
>CAIWIS010000890.1 GCA_903912795.1 uncultured Bacteroidales bacterium | reverse complement strand
CTCCAATTTTAAATTCTTTCAACCCGTTCACATTTGTAGACATTTTCCAGAAGTTGCCAACCATAGTTACCGAATCTGTAATTACCGAATAATTCTTAAACGAATCGGTATACCCAGAATTGATATTGTATATAAACGGAAATGTTTTATCACCATCAATCCAAAAATTTTCATTATCAATAGGTTGTACTATTACAGCTGTACCAAATATTGCATCTTGTGCCATATTAAGTGGTATTATTTCAGGAGTAGAACTTGCTATTCCATTTGTTATTGTCCAACGAAACATCTCCTTAACTGGAAGTGGTGATGCGCAAACAGCATATATCATTGCAGATCCGTTTACATTTCCTGTTACATTAAAATAATCAAAACGCATTGATTTTCCAGGAAATAAAGTAGCCAAATCTTTTTGGTCAATTAATAGAGAGCCATTACCTGTTGCCAAATCAATTTTCCAAATTTGATAAGGTAAAGTACCGCTTGTTGTCAAATTACCAACCAATACATTTCCTCCAGCATCAACTTTTATGTCGTTGCATGCTAAAGGGGTTAAATAAACACTGTCAGCAGTATTTGCTTTATTACGCCCCATGTAAGTAAACACATTAGATGCTAATGTCAGTGTGCTTCGTACCCCTGAAACACCATCAACGCTTACAATCTGGTTTCCAGCACTTCTGCTGCAAAATAACATTTTTCCATTGCGAACTGTCATACTTCGTACTGTACTAGTGTTTCCTAAAAGATCTGATGTATTATTGTAGTTTCCTAAGTTTTTTGAGAATAACCATTTGTTTTGCAAATAGATTAAACCATTATTACGCGGTTCGTAATACGCATTATCTTGCAATAATGTTATTGGGGTAATTACTGCACCCGTTAGTGATATGTTTTTTGTAGTATAACCCGACGACGATACCGACACATCTCCTTGATATGTAGCATTACTTAAACCAGATTTTAGACGAACATAAATGGTTGTTTCGTTAACAATGCCATTAACTGGTTGTAATATGAGTTGTGATGTAGCGGAAAATGAAGCTCCTGAATTAGTAGATAACTCAAAATTTGTTGGAGCCGTAACAATAATAACTGATGTAAATGCTGATCCTGAAATCAGAAATGATTTCTCAACTGAAGGCCCAGCCCCCTGATTATAATCCATCCCTGAAAAAGATGTTTCAGAAAGATTTATACCAACTGGTATTGTAACATTTCCGTTTAAACTAACAATTTGTGTTGGCGAGCCAGCAACATCTATCGAAATACTTCCTGCATAACTTGCAACATTTAATCCTGATTTAAGTCGCACATAAATCGTAGTGCTTGTTATTGTCCCATTCAACTGATTTAATGTCAATGTATTGTTAAATCCACTTGTTGGGTTTGTCGAAATCTCATAATTCGATGTTGTTGCTATTATCGCATCATTAGTTAATCCCGAAGCATTAACATTAAAGCTTTGATTCGCTGAAGGGCCACTACCTTTAATATAATCAATATTTGAAATTGAGTTTTTGGAAAGCGTAATAATCGCATTCGGATTAGCTACCATTCCCGAAAGTGCAACCGATTGATTGGTTGCACCAGTTGATGCTACTGTTACATTCTCAGAATAATTACCTGCATTTAGTCCTGCTTTTAGTCGAACATAAATAGTTGTTAAGCTAACATTTCCACCTGATTGCGGTAAAATAATTGAATTCGATGCCGAAAATGCACTACCTGAAGTTGTAGAGATTTCAAAATTAATCGGTGCATATATAAACACCAATGAACTAAGCGATGAACCACTTATCGTAAATGACTTTTCAACTGACGGTCCAGTATTCAAATTATAATTAAGGTCGCCTAAAGGGCTCCCGGTTACAATTAACATTGGTTGATTTGTCACACTACCACTTAATGCAATTGTTCTAGTTGATCCATAAGATGTCGTACAAGTTAAATTTTCACTATAATTATTTGCGATCAAGCCTGCTTTTAATCGCACATAAATAGTAGTCGTAGCCAGCGAATAATTAGTAGCGTTAAATGTAATCGAAGACTGTCCATTAAACCCACTGCCACCAATGGTAGAAATTTCAAAATTGGTAGGCGCTGTAACTGTCAAATTATCAATAAGGTAGTTGGCATTTAAAGTAAACGACTGCTGAGCCGAAGGTCCAGAACCTGTAAAATAATTAATTCCACTTATTGTATTTGTAGAAACAACTATGTTGGGTTTATAAGAGCTCCTTGCCGTAAGCGAAACAGTTTTGGTTTCTGCACCTGTAGATGAAAGAGTTAAATTACCACTATAGTCATACACAGGATAGGTGTATGGATATAATCGGACATAAATAGTTGTTGGTGCAATTCCAGAACCTGAAAGTGGCAATGAAATAGATGAACTTGTAAATCCAGAACCTGAGGTTTTTGAAATTTCAAAATTATAAGGAGCAGCTATTGTAATACCTGATTTCAAATCGGTACCACTCACTTCGAATGACTTCACAATTGATTGTCCAACATCATAAAAATTAGATAATCCCGTAATGCTAACTACAGAAGTAGTAATTAATGGAGGATTAGTTACATTTCCTGATAATGTGATAATCTTTGTTGTAGCACCAGACGATGTAATACTAATATCACCAATATAACTATTTACAGATAGCCCTGATTTTAATCGCACATAAAGTATAATATCGCTAACCGTACCAGCTGAATGAGCAATTGCAATGCTATTCATCGAAACAAACGAAGCACCAGAAATTGGAGATATTTCATAATTTGTGGGTGCAGACACAACGAGGTTTGAGGTGAGATTTTGTGCACTTACTGTAAATGCTTGTTCTACTGAAGGACCACCACCAACTGTATATTTAAAGTCGGAAAGTGAGTTCACCGAACTTGTAATAATTGGACTTCCAAGCTCGATTGTTGCATGAAGCTGGCTGAATGAAATTAAAAGAAAAAAAGAAACCAAAGATAATAAAGTCTTTTTCATGATGTTTATACTAAGAATTATAGTTGTGAATTAATTAGTTGTTTTACTTCGATTTATAAAAAAGCTGTCCATCTATTGACAGATAAATGCGCATGCTTCTGGCCCGACATAGCGAAAGGCGCTAAATCGAGCCATTTTCATTATAACTTACGCCGAACTTGGAATATCACTTAGCTCGTAAGTAAACGAAAAGAGAAACACAGATAATAGAGCTGGCTGGAATAAACTATGATACTTTATCATCATTCACTTTGCAATATTATTATTGAATAATAATTTTTTGCGAATGCGTTTCTCCTGAACTATTCATTGTTTTCACAATATAAACCCCATTTACAGCTGGTTTGGTAACCGACATGGTGTTTTTAACTGATTTCAGTAACTGACCTGTAACTGTGTAAACTTCCAGTTGACTTAACTCTTCCGAAGCTTTTATGTCGTTTCCATCAATCCAAACAGTAATATCACTATTTAATTTGGTTGGATTGGTATCGGTGCCAAGTCCTACATTAAGTTGATAAACTCCATATCCATTTTCGGGATAATAAATGTAGATAGTGGCTACTTTACCGTTCACTTCAACTGCCGATATAACCATTCTGCTCGCATTGGTGGTATTACCCATACCTATAAGTGGAAAAGTCCACAAACATTGCAAATCGGCTATTTTATCACTATAAGAGTCATACTTATAAATACGGAAGGCGGCTGGTGGAGTTAAGCTAGTGGGAATATAACTGGTTGCTCCGACTATTAAAAACTTATCGGAGCCAACTGTAAACTCAGTAACCCCATTTACTGGCTGCGATATCTTTGATTTATACATTGGCGAAGTAATGGAATCGGTATATACAATTGGATAATTCTTAAACGAATCGCTAAACCCTGTATTAATATTGTATTTGAATGGCATTATTTTATCGCCATCAATGTAAAAATTTTCACCGTCGATTGTAGATATACAAGTTGCTGAACCAAAAGCTGCTTCGGGTGATTTATCTAAATTAGTAACAAAAGGTACTGAGCTTGCAATTCCACTATTAATTGACCATCTATACATTTCGCGGATATTGGTTACAGTAGACGAACAAACTGCATAAATATTGGCAATGGTATTCACATCGCCCAGCACATAAAATCCATCAATTCTGACTGTACTGGCAGGCGATATTAAGGAAAAATCTTTCTGATCGATTAACAATGACCCACTGCCTGTTTCTGAATTTACTTTCCAAATTTGAAACCGCGAAGTACTGCTTGTCATTAAATTACTTACTAATACATTTCCTCCTTTATCCACTTTAATATCGTTGCATGGAAAACTTACTGTATACAAACTGTCGGCAGTATTATTAAAATTACGACCAGTATACTTAAATACATTTGTAGCAAGATTAATAGCGGTTCGAACGCCTGTTTTTCCATCTATACTGATGAGTTGGTTACTGGTACTACGACTACAAAATAGCATTTTGCCGTTGCGAACAGCCATGCCACGTACAGTAGAAGTTGCACCAAGTAAATCAGAGGTGTTTATATAATTTCCAAGGTTTCGTGAAAACAGCCAGTTGTTCGAAAATGTAAGTGTACCATTATTGCGTTGTATGTAATAATCAGGATCTTTAAGTAGCACCACAGGCGAAGTTATCGTACCGCTTAATGTCACATTTTTGGTGGTGTAGCCTGATGTAGCAAAACTGATGGAACCTGAGTACGAACTGGCTGTTAAACCCGATTTGAGTCGAACATAAATTGTTTTTGCTGTAATTTCGTTTGCTACAGGTTGGAACAACATCTGTTGACCTCCCTGAAATGCAGGGCCTGAGCCTGTGGATATTTCGAAATTATCGGTAGCTGTAACAATTACCAACGAACTGATGCCACCACCCGACATAACAACTGATTTCTCGTTTGATGGACCATTGCCAGCTATGTAATCCATACCACTCAGTGCAGTTTCGGAAACTGTTATGCCATTCGGATTTACTACGGTACCACTTAATGACACAAGTTGATTTGGTGTAGTGGACGATGCGATTGTAACATTTTCGTTGTAGTTACCTTCGGCCAAACCGGCTTTTAAACGAACATAAATATTGGTTGCAGCTACCGTTCCACCCGATTGAGGCAGTACAATAGAACTTGTTGCAGCAAAAGCACTACCGCCATTGGTCGAAATTTCGTAATTGGTAGGTGCATAAATAAATATAATGGAACTTAGTGAAGATCCACTCACGGTAAACATTTTTTCGGTTGATGGGCCACTACCTAAATTGTAACGAAAGCCAGTCAAACTTGTTGTCGATACATTTACAACAGGTTGCGAAGTAACACTACCCGACAAACTTATCGTTTTAGTTGCAGCGCTCGTACTTGTGCATGTCAAATTTCCACCATAAGTACCAGCTGTTAAACCCGACTTCAAACGCACATAAATAGTAGTGCTATACAAACTGTAATACGAAGGATAAAGCGTAATGCTTGATTGTCCGGAAAAACTAGTTCCGTTATAAGTCGATATTTCGTAGTTGGTAGGGGCAGTAATAGTTACCGGATCGATAATATCGGTTCCACTAATAGTAAACGATTGCTGAGCCGAAGGACCAGCGCCAACAAAATAATTAAAAGAAGTAAGAGATGTAGTTGAAGTTGAGAGAACTGGTTTATACATGCTTCTACCTGTAACCGATACCGTTTTGCTGGTTGCTCCGGTCGACGTCAAAGTCAGATTACCCGAATAATCGTAGGTAGGATAGGTATACGGATATAATCGGATGTAAATGGTTGTTGAAATGGCGTTACCCACACCTACAGGTAAGGTGATTGAAGAAGTTGTGAAGCCCGAAGTAGCATTCGTCGAAATTTCGAAATTATAAGGTGGAGCAACCACAATGCCTGCTTTTAAGTCGGAACCGGTTATCAGTACCGATTTTACAACCGATTCGCCCACATTATAAAAGCTATACAAACCAGTAATACTAGTTACCGAGGTGCTAATGGTTGGAGGATTTAGTACTGCACCGCTCAGTGCTATATATTCGGTTTGTGCACCAGCTGATGCAATAGAGATATTGCCACTATATGTATTGGCTGCTAATCCCGATTTTAGTCGAACATAAAGTGTCAACTCGCTTACAACACCACCCGAATGAGCTATAGTGATACTACTCATCGAAATAAACGAAGAACCCGAAAGCGGCGAAATTTCGTAATTAACAGGAGCAGTAACAATTAAATTACCAGTGAGATTAGTTCCGCTTACTTTAAACGACTGTTCGGCCGAAGGGCCACTACCTAACGAATACTGGAAACCACTCAACGTAGTTGTTGGACTAAAAACTGCTGTTGCGTTTTCGGCCGCGTGAGCCACCAGCAAATTTACGAAAAGAACAAAACACAATGAAACTGAAGATAATAAAGTCTTTTTCATACAAGTAAACTAAGAATTATAGTTAGAAATTAATTAGTTATTTAAACACAATACACAAAAATCAAGAAACAAATACAAAATTAAAAAAATAATTGGAATAAAACAAATATTATCATTTTTTGCACAAATAATATATTGAAAGTGAATCGCTAAACTCAACCTATATTTCAAAAGCTACGGAGTAGCGTGATATTTGTAGATACGCGGTCATTCAACAAAACCACCAGAGCTACGGAGTAGCGTGATATTTGTAGAAAACGGACATACGCCGAAAAGGTAGCTACAGAGTGGCGTAATATCTAAAAACATTCAACGCTCAGATGATGATTAACACATTTTTTTTATTCAAAAAATTCAAACATATATTCTTCTTTGTAGTCAATACCATTGTCTTTTAGCATTTGAAGATATTCTTCTTTGAACGACCTTTTCTTGTGATGCGCTTCCTGATTCATTATATAATTCGAAACCGTTTCAACTTGTGAGTGTGAGTGCGAAAACCCACCATAACCCTGTTGCCAGTCAAATTTGAATTTCGACAAATTATTTTCTTTTATCCATTTATTACTCGATGTCTTTATCTCTTCAACGAGTTTTGGTATTAAGTAGTTAACATTATAACCAATAAATATATGGACATGATCTGAAACCGATTTAATGGCCAGCATTTTGTGTTTATGATTCTGAACTATACCCGTAATGTATTTTTCCAAATCATCCCGCCATTCCTTTTTTATTGATGCTTCACGGTGTTTTGTTGCAAAAACCAAATGGACATGCATTTGCAAATATGTATCTCCCATAATTTTATGCCAATTTTTAAATATGTATGAATCAATGTCGATTTTAAATGTTCCGGTGCCCCCGATACTCGGGATGTTCCATCCGCACCTCAATAATGGTTGTATCGATTTTCTACAAATATCATCGGTGCCCCCGATACTCGGGATGTTCCAGCTGCACCTTAATGCCGTTCTTTCCAAAGCTACAGCGTAGTGATATATTTGTAGAAAACCCAACCCCACGAATTCAACAAAGGTGCAGGGCACCGAAATATAATCCTATAAATAACAAATCCAATGTTTCGGTGCCCCCGATACTCGGGATGTTCCATCTGCACCTCGACAATGGTTGTTGTATCGATTTTCTACAAATAGAATCGGTGCTTTGCACCTTAATACCGTTCTTTCCAAAGCTACTGCGTAGTGATATATTTGTAGCTACGGAGTAGCGTTATATTTGTAGAAACAAAATACGATTTGATCATCCAAAGCTACAGCGCAGCGATATATTTGTAGAAACCTATAAATTTGACTTTTTTGACAATTTTCGAAGCCTGAAAAGTAAAATACAGTCGAAAACATTCATTATTGCACTCCAGAAAATACAAACCCAGAAACCCCACAGTCTTTCATCGTTTAATATATTGGAAATAGAATAGGAGTAAAACATAAGTATTAACCCAATGATATTCATCAGAATAAAAATGTTATTGAAATCTTTTAATTTGACAACGAGTGCGATTACCCACAGAATAAAAGCCATACCCAAACCATATCCAAACTGCAAAAATGAAAAACAGTCGATAAGTGCAGCTATTCCGGTATAATTATTATTTGGTCTTAGCAAAAGTTTCAGAATTGTTGATTTTTTAGCAATTTTTGTCGATAAGTTCGAGTCTGCTGATTCTTTTTTGGTTGTATCAGATTCTTGGGTTGTATTTTCAGTAGTTGTTGCTACTACAGTATCAGCATCTAACTCCCGCGCAGCCTGTTTAACACTATCAGTTAACAAGGAGTCATTAGCAACAATTGCTGTATCCTGAACCGAGGCTTCTTCTGCTTGTTTAGATTCACAACCACTCGGAAAGAATGGTAAAATAAAAGTCAGCAACAGCCCAATCTGCAAAAGTTTCGATATTTTGATTACTGTTTTCATTTTAGTTCGTGTTATGATTTTCTGTATTTGATGCTGTTTTTCCTGTTACTACTACCTTACTGCCGAAACTTAGGTAGGACAGGTTGCTGAGTTTTTTGCTTTTTCAGACTTTGCCTGGTTAGATACCCTACTTGCCATGAATTAACCCTAATACTTCACCATTTCTGGAGTCTATAGCAATCTCAAATACTCCACCTTTGATAAAATATGAAGGCATTGTGCCTACTATAATCCAACAATTATTTAATAAATCTATGTTATAGGGTTGTTGCTGTAAGATTTCTTTTTTCCCATATATTTTAAACAGATAAGTCTCTGCAATTTCAATT
>CAIWIS010000889.1 GCA_903912795.1 uncultured Bacteroidales bacterium | reverse complement strand
TCTTGTATAAGTGCCCATTTCTTAGTCATTTTATTAAATAAAGCCAATGCTAATGGCACAGTGCTTATAATATAAAGGATCACAATACTATTAATAATAGTACCTTCACTTGTTAAAGGGTCAATTTTAAAACCCGATTTCAAAATATAATAGCCTGATGTAGCAGCTAAAATTGCAGCTGCATATACAGCATAATAAGCTGTTAATAAAACTCTTAGTGTTCGTTTCATGTGTGTATTTATTTGTAGGAATTTGTAAATTCAACTCTGTTTACAATGGATCGTCCCAATGTTACCTCGTCGGTATATTCTAACTCCCCTCCTACTGAAATACCACGTGCTATAGTGGTAATTTTAATTTTTGAAGTACCTAGTTTTCTGAAAATATAAAAATTAGTTGTATCGCCTTCCATAGTTGTACTTAAGGCTAAAATTATTTCGCGCACATTTTCATTTCGCGCACGTTGAATTAGGCTTTCAATTTCCAAATCAGCAGGTCCTATACCATCCATGGGCGAAATAACTCCTCCAAGTACGTGGTATAATCCTTTGTATTGCTGTGTATTTTCGATGCTCATCACATCTTTAATTGTTTCAACTACACAAATACAACTTGCGTCGCGCCCCATATTACTACATATACCACATGTTTCGGTATCCGAAATATTATGACAAACGTTACAATAAACAATGTCGCGTCGAAGTTGAATCATCGAATTTCCAAAACTATCAACCTCACTCTTTTCTTTTTTAAGTAAATGCAAAACCAATCGCAAAGCTGTTTTACGACCAATTCCTGGCAATTTAGCAAATTCTTGAACAGCATTCTCGAGTAGAATGGATGAATATAATGGTTGACTCACAATGGACTTATCGTTATTATAGTAATTTTAGCATGCAAATTTACAAAAAAATTCGACAACAATCAATTTTAAAATTAGTATGATTTTTTTAATTGGTTTTTTAGTAACTTTGCAGGCATTTTTTATAAACTATGTCAGGAATAATAATACTCATAATCATTGCGTTGTATTTTTCAATGTTATTGCTAATCTCATTTTTTGTGAGTCGCAAGAGCACTGACAACGAAGCTTTTTTTTTGGGAAAACGAAAATCACCTTGGTGGGTAGTGGCCATTGGTATGATAGGATCATCAATCTCAGGTGTTAGTTTTGTATCGGTACCAGGAATGGTGCGAAGCATCGATTTCACCTATATGCAAACCGTTTTTGGATTCTTTTTTGGATATCTTGTAATTGCAAATATCTTATTACCATTGTATTATCGTTTGAACTTAACTTCGATTTACACCTACCTGGAACAACGATTTGGCAAAAATGCCTATAAAACTGGAGCCTCATTTTTTTTAGTTTCAAAAACAATTGGAGCTGCAGCCCGTCTTTATGTGGTGGCATCCATTCTTCAAACAGTGGTATTTGATGCATGGAATATTCCATTTTACGTAACAGTTTGTTGCACAATATTACTTATTTGGCTCTACACCTATCGGAGTGGCATTAAAACTATTGTTTGGACTGATACTGTTCAGGCAATCATAATGATTGTTGCATTATTTCTACTGGTATTGCAAGTTTCCAAACAGTTACATTTTGAAAATGACTCCATTTGGAGCGCTATTTACAATCATAAAAATACACGTATTTTCGATTTCGACGATTGGCATTCAAAGCAAAATTTCTTTAAACAGTTTTTTAGTGGCATTTTTATAGCTATTGTTATGACAGGTCTTGACCAAGATATGATGCAAAAAAATCTAACATGTAGGAATCTTAAAGATGCCAAAAAAAATATGTATTGGTATGGAATATCATTTGTACCAGTTAATTTACTGTTTCTCACATTAGGAGTTATGCTTTTGATGCTTGCCGACCAAAACTCAGTGGTGCTACCCCAAAAAGCCGATCAAATACTCACTCTGTTTGCTACTAATTACTTAGGTCAAACTGTCCTTGTGTTATTTATTGTTGGCATTGTAGCAGCAGCTTTTTCGAGTGCCGATTCGGCTTTGGCTGCACTTACCACGTCCTTTGCAGTTGATATTCTGGGCGTACAGCATCAAAAAACGGAAATAGCTAATCGAAATCGTAAAATCATTCATATAGCTATTTCGGTGGTATTTGCCTTGGTAATTCTTATTTTTGATGCAGTAAACGATAAAAGCGTGATTGATGCAATTTATATTATAGCGTCGTATACCTATGGTCCATTATTAGGCATGTTTACTTTTGGATTATTCACCAACATTAATACCAACGATAAGGCAATACCTTATATTGCGATATTATCACCAGTTATTTGTTTTGCCATTAACACAATATCCGAAAACTTTTTCAATTATAAGTTTGGATATGAATTACTTATGATTAATGGTATACTTACGTTTTTGGGATTGTGGATGTTCTCGAGCAAACTAAATAATCAAAAAAATATTTTTGTAAATAGATAAAATTAAATAAAAACAGTTCAATTATCATGGATGTAAAATCAGCCGAATTTATCATTAGCAATACCGATTTTCGTAAATGTCCCGAAGGAAATTTACCTGAATATGCATTTATTGGTCGCTCAAACGTTGGAAAGTCTTCTCTTATCAACATGTTATGCAATCGTAAGGATTTGGCAATGACCTCTTCGAAACCTGGTAAAACACTGCTTATAAATCACTTTTTGATAAATAATAGCTGGCATTTAGTTGATTTACCAGGCTATGGTTATGCTACTGCAGGAAAAAAAATGCGAGAACAATTAAAGAATATAATTGAATCGTACATACTTTATCGTGAGCAACTTACCTGTGTTTTTTTATTGATCGACAGCAGGCATGAACCACAAAAAATTGATTTAGATTTTATGGAATGGATGGGCGAAAACGGTGTGCCATTTTCTATTGTGTTTACAAAATTGGATAAAATGTCGGCGGTTCGTTCACGCGAAAACCTAAAATTATATCAGGAAAAGCTTCACGAAACTTGGGAAGAATTACCTCCAATATTTGCAACTTCATCCGAGAAAAGAACTGGAAGAGATGAAGTACTCGGATATATTGCTGATATTAACTTGACTTTAAGAAACAAGTAATCAGCTTATTATAAATCACTTAAATGATACTTTTCGGGGAAACGAGCATTTATTCCTTTGTAATACTGTTGAATTTTTGCTAAGTCAGCAATTTCATCGCCCGTAGGGTAAAATATATCAAGTATACCCAATTCTTTCTTTTTATAATCGATATATGCTAATTGAATTGGTACATTTGCTTTGACAGCAATGTGATAAAAGCCCATTTTCCATTTTTCTACTAAACTACGAGTGCCTTCGGGAGTTATTGCCAAATGGAAATGGGTTCTTTTGTTAAATTCTTCTGCCATTTGATCTGTTACCGAATTTTTTTTTGACCTGTCAATTGGCACACCACCCAAAGCATTAAACACAAAATTCATTGGAAAAAAATACCACGATTTTTTAATTAAAAATCGCGCTTCTCTACCTAATGCTACGTATGATAATTTTCCAATTGGGAAATCCCAATTACTTGTGTGTGGAGCTACACATATCACACTTTTTGTTGGTTCATCAAAACTTACTTTCGTTTTCCAACCAGCGATATTGAGAATTAATCTACAAATTTTCTGCATCATATATTATAATATACTTTATTTCAGTAGCTTATCAAATACAAATTCAATTAGTCACTGGTGCATTTTATCATTTTCTTTCTACAAAAGTATAGTTTATTATTATTATTATTGAATTCATTTTTCTTATTAAACATTTATTGCATATAATTGAGAGAATAGCAATTAATTTATTTGGTTAACTTACAACAATATATGTTTTAATTTATCATAATTAATGAATTCTTAAAAACAATTTCCCAGCTAAATTGTTTAAGCTATAATTATCCTTAAATCGGCTCAACAATGATAAATGGATAATAAATTTCAGTATTTTTGTATCTTAAATATTTAAAAAATTCCATGAGTTTAATCGAAAGCATACGTCAACCAATTTCGGAAGATTTAAAGACATTCAAAGTATTTTTTACTGAGGCACTTAAAACTGATAATCCATTGTTGGCTGATGTGAATGAATACATTGTGCAAGCAAGTGGAAAAAAATTACGCCCCATTCTTACTCTTCTTTCAGCCCGATTGTGTGGAAATAGCACTGATGCGGCTTATTATGCAGCTTTAGCTATGGAATTGTTGCACAATGCAAGTCTAATTCACGACGATGTGGTAGATGATACGCATGAGCGTCGTGGAAGGTCGTCGATTAATGCACGTTGGACAAATAAAGTTGCAGTACTCTCAGGAGATTATATGCTTTCGAACTCGCTTATATGTGGCACAAAAACCGAAAATTTGGATATTTTAAAATCTATTGCCAATATTGGTATGGAACTTTCGGATGGTGAATTGCTCCAACTCACTAATATGCAAAAAACCGAAATATCCGAAGCTGATTATTTCAAAGTAATTCGTAAAAAAACTGCTTTATTATTTGCTACATGTACCGAAGTTGGAGCTATTTCGGCCAAAGCCGACAAAAAGCAACAAGAACATTTATTCCGATTTGGCGAATTGTTAGGAATTTGTTTTCAAATAAAGGATGATATCTTTGATTATTATAAAGATATTGAAATTGGCAAACCTACTGGAAATGATTTGCAAGATGGAAAAGTAACTTTACCTTTGATATACGCTCTTCAAAACTCGAAAAGCGATGATCGGAGCAATGTAATTTCAATAATTCATTCAAAAGAATTTTCAGCGTCGAATATTGACTTTATTATGCAATTTGCGCGCGAAGCAGGAGGTGTTGAATATGCTGAAAGTAAAATGAGTGAATATAAGAATCAAGCTATTAGCGAATTAAATACTTTTGAAAATTCCGTATATAAAACTGCTCTAATCCAATGTGTTGAGTTTGCTACTTCGCGTCAGTATTAATCCTTTCAGGCTTCAACTTAAAAAATAGAATTACTTTATTTGTTGGATAATTTCAATTAATTTTGCTGACTCCTTTTCCCAACAAAGTTCATTTTTTGCAATTGGTAAATTCTTCTTTTTTATGTTATATTCAACTGAATTCTTGAAAATTGTATTAATTCTTTCAGCTATGTGTTGAGGATTATGATTTTCAATAAAATAGCCAATATTATATTTTTCAATTATTTTTTCAATTTCGACTAGCCTCGAAGCTAATACTGGAATTTCGGCATGAATAAAATCAAATAATTTATTTGGTAACGAATACTGATAATTTATATTTGTATTTTTATCAATTGCAAGTCCTAAATCCGCATTCATTGTATATTGCCTTAGTTCAGTAAAAGGCATTTTTGGTTTAAAAATCACGATATTTTCCAGTTGTTTTTCCTTAACCATTCTCTTTAGAGTATTGATTACATCGCCATTTCCAATAATTAATAAAATTGCATTCTCAACATATTGCATGGCTTCAATCGCTTCCTCGGCTCCTCGTTGAACATTAATACCTGCACCTTGTAGAATAATTATACGTGTATCAATAGGCAAACCAAGGTCATTCCTATTTTTCAATTCTTGATTTATGTATGTAAGCGGTATGTTTCGAACAACCTGAATTGATTTTTTAAAACGATTATGGTATAATACTGCAATTGAATCATTTACAGTAATAATATTCGTAAGAAACGGAAAAATTATATCCTCAATAAATTTCCAAATACCTTGAATAAACGGACGTTTAACTAGCTCAGGAGTTTGAGTAAAGTATTCGTGGGTATCATAAATAATTGGTTTTCTCTTAATTTTTGAACTCAGAAACGAAGCAAGCAGAGTATCTAAATCATTTGAAAACACTAATTCAAATTTATTAAATAACAGAAAAACGAAAAGTCGTATATTAAATTCGGCATAAAAAAGGGGACCTTTATTAAAAAAATGCTTTACTCTATGGGTTTTATAATCTCTTTTAAGTTCAAGACTATCAGTAAGTAAGCGTCCATATTCTAAAACTTCGTATCCCAATTCCATCAATACTGTACATGATTTATGCACACGCTGATCGGTGGTCAAATCATTGGTAACGCATACTATTACTTTTGGAATCATTTTAGAACTGGTCTTGCAATAGGTTCAATATATCTTTGTATAGTTTTCTGTGATAAAAATCTGGATGTACCTCAACAGAAGTATTATGCCAAAGCAAAACCAAATCGCCATTAAAGGTTGCTACATTTTTAATTAGTTGCTCACAATACTGAAAAGCATCATGTGCATTCATATACATATATCTTTTATCACTTAGAGTTCCGTCCATAATAGTAATAGGATGTAAGACTAGTTTGGTAAGTGATTTATGATGAGGATTAATAAACCTAACGCTTCTGCAAGTACCTAACCTAAATCCAGCCACATCGGCATACCCCATACTAAAATCATGCAAAATATTAACATCAATTAGATGCTGGAAGTCTGCTGGTTCACGATGATTTAAAAAATGATTTCTGTTGTAGGTTAATTCATTATGTGTGGCTTTTTCGAGCCTAATTTTTTCTTCTTGTACTCTTTCAGGATGTACACCACATTCATAACTTGCATGTAATCCAATAGTTACATCTTTTCGTTTGCAATAACGAAGGAGATATTTATAATCAGGCAATAACAAATTTGGAAATGGTTTATCTTCTTTGTACTTCATTCCCATTGAGCGTACAAAAATAATAGATTCACATTTATCTTTGCCAATTTTTGCACGCAAATCGTTATTTAATTTGAACAAAAAAGGAAAAGTGTACCAAGGATCATCGGATACTCGCCCAAAAAAACTTTTAAGTGCTTTTTGGCCTTCTTTCGGTCGTTTAATACCTCTGATAACACCACCTAACATTCCTCTAATAGTCCTAAAATGAGCTAATTGATCTAGATCATGAGTCAAATATACTTTTTTAATTTTTTTAGGTGGTTCTGGAATTTCAAAACCATTTTCTCGCAGAAGTGAACGAAACTGAAAGCCCCACTCTTCAATAATTGGTCGGTCTATAAAGCCAGCTTTGTATGGCAATGATTCTTTACCAGGAAACCTACCGTGTACATCACGCACTTTGGGGCGTAACATTTCTTCGTATCGCGAAATCAAAAAATACGTCCCAGCTACAATATCAGCATTTAAGACTACTGTATTTCCAATAATTTCACTAAAAGCTTCGCCATATAAAATGGGCACTTCGTCCCAAATTTTTAGTGGAAGTGTTGGAAACGAGTTATCCATTCCATACGTACCTTCATTAAAAAACCCAGAGGCCTTAATAACCACATCGTAGTTGTCGAACTCACCAAAATTGTCGGTATAACCTATTTTGATAGAGTTATTAGTTGGCAAATCAACACCAATCAAAAACCCAATTATATAATCAATTATCTCTTTCACTTAGTTTTAAATCACTTTAATCTCATTTTTCGCTTATGTGCTATAGTTACAGCAATGGCTACAATTACGCCTAACATTAAATCGTTATTTGTAAACAGTCCAAAATAGGCAGCATCAATTGGTTTACTCTGAGTCACTAATTTTAATATTAAAGCAATAGTGGTAAAAAGTGAGAAAACACCTATACCATAAAGTATTGTTTTTATTGCTGGAGCCATGTTTCGTATTTTTAAAAAATTTCTGACTTCAAAG
>CAIWIS010000888.1 GCA_903912795.1 uncultured Bacteroidales bacterium | reverse complement strand
GCCTCCGTACTGATTAACCTCTGGGTCGAATCCTTTGTATTTGGTCAGCGTAAGCAAATTTTGCGAAGTAACATAGGCCTGAATTTTACTCATTTTGAGTGCTTTAAGCCATTTTTTATCGAAATTATACGATAATGTTAACGCTTTGATACGCAAATAGCTACCATCTTCAACAAATCGAGTTGAAGTTTTCAAATTCTCTTTTGTGGCCGATGCTCCTGGCATATAAGTTACCATTCCTGGGCGTTGCCAGCGGTCGAGCACAGCCGTCGATTGGTTTTTGTCGTCGTACATCCCTTCTGTTTCCATGCGTGAGGCATTGTAAATGTCGTTGCCTTGCGAACCCTGAAGAAAAATATTCAGATTAAAGTTTTTATAACTCAGGTTGTTTGTCATACCATAAGTAAAATCTGGATTTGGATCGCCAATAACTTGACGTTCACTTAACGATGGCACTCCATCCTCATTTTTTGTTTCGTACATCAATTTACCTGTCTCTGGATCAACTCCCTTTGAGATATAACCATAAAAAGCTCCTAATGGAAGGCCAGGTGTCATTAAAACAATTTTTTCGCCAGTAGGTGATTCAGCAAAATAATATTTTTGCTGCAATGTTAGTTTCTCCAGTTTATTTCGATTAAATGAGATATTAAAATCGGTATCCCATTTAAAATTTTTACGACTGATATTTTTCGAATTGACGGTAAGCTCTAACCCACGGTTGCTCATTTCGCCTTCGTTACGAGTTAAATTACTAACTTGCGACGTAGAAGGTAATGGTACGTTGAGCAATAAATTTGATGTATATTTATAATAGGCATCAAGAGCAATACTCAATTTGTTTTTTAATAGCGTAAAATCAATTCCTAAGTTCGATTGAGACGTTGTTTCCCATGTTAAATCTACATTACTCATCGATGCTACCGATAAAGCAGGTACTGCATTTGCATATTCGTAAATTCCACCTTTAGTTTCCCACCAGGGCAGTCGCTGTATATTATATTGTTTAAGGTAAGCATAATCGCCAATTCCTGATTGGTTACCGGTTTTACCCCAACCTCCACGTAGTTTCAGGTCGTCAATCCAGTTAATCCCTTTCATAAAATCTTCGGACGAAATACGCCAAGCACCTGATGCAGAAGGGAAATAACCCCACTTATGATTGGGTGCTAGTTTCGAAGAACCATCTGCTCGGAAATTTACAGTAAGTAAGTATTTGCTTTCGTAATTGTAAGTAAATCTCCCTAAATAGGACATAATAGCCCATTCGGAAGCCGAAGTGCCACTCCATTGTTCAATTTTGTTGGCTGCATTCAATGTTTTAATATCAGCATTTCGGAAGTGTGAACCTGTTATGTAGCTTTGATTCCATGATGATGTAGTGTATGAAGTTCCAGCTATAGCACCTAATGTGTTTTTGCCAAATGTTTTGTCGTAACTCATTATATTATCCAAAACCATAATCGTGCTGAGTGAGCGGTTGTCGGAACCATTGCCATAAACGCTACGACCATAAGATGTTTTAATGGGGTCTAGGAAACTGGTTGAATGATAATATACGCGGTCTACACTTAACGACGATTTCAATTTCAAGTCTTTAGTGAAGTTAATATCAGCTATTCCACTTCCTACGAACCTATTGCTGTTACTTTTATTGTCCTCGGTTCGCGACATGTTTTCCACCGGATGAGTTACATTGGTTCCATAAAAGTTGTTATAGAATTGTCCTGGATTTGCTTCGTCCCATATTGACGCATAAGTAGGTGTATTGATAACCGAAAGAATTACTCCTGCACGATTTGAGCCTTGTCCTGAAATAATTCCATTGTTTGAATAATCAGAGTAAGCTAAGTTTGTCGAAAACTTTAACCACGGTTTAATTTGGTTTTCTATATTAGCTCTTACATTGTATCTTTTGTAATAGGCAACTGGAATAACCCCTTTTTCGTTTGTATATCCTCCCGAAAAATAGTAATTTAACTTATCGGTCGAATTTGATACTGATAATTGATACTCTTGAGAAAGACCTGTTCGGAAAGTTTCTTTGAACCAGTCAGTTTTATCTGTCAAACCATCGGGTAGTGTAACTGCTCCCAATTCATCCATCAATTCTTTGTATTGCGCCACATTGAGCGATTCAAGTTGTTTTACAACCTGTGTCATCCCTACTTTAGTTGAGAATGATACTTTAGCTTCGCCTTTTACACCTTGTTTGGTTGTGATTAGCACCACACCATTGGCAGCGCGTGAGCCGTAAATGGCAGTTGCAGATGCATCTTTCAGAATCTGCATACTTTCAATATCGTTGGGCGATAAGAAGTTAACCTCACTCATAGGTACGCCATCTACCACATACAATGGGTCGTTACTTGCCGAAATGGAGGTGTTTCCACGTACACGAACTACAAATCCGGCTCCGGGTTCTCCATTAGGCTGAACTACTGTTACACCAGCGGCTTTCCCTTGAATAGCACCAGCTGCCGAAATAATAGGACGTTCGGAAATGTCTTTTGTCGAAACACTGGAAACAGAGGTAGTTAAGTCTTTTCGTTTTGCACTTCCATAACCAACTACAACCACCTCTTCGAGCGATTTAGCTGATTCTTGCAAAACTATACGAATTGTTTTTTGACTTCCAACAACTATTTCTTGTAGTATCATACCTATGTAGCTGAATATCAATACATCTTTTTCAGATGCTTCCAGCTTAAAATTTCCATCGTAATCGGTAATTGTTCCGTTGCTTGTGCCTTTCACCAATATACTTGCACCAATTACTGCTTCTTTATTACTGTCGACTACCGTACCTTGAACGGTGGTTTTTTGAGCAATCGAAGCCAACGGGATTGCTAAAAAGAAGAGTGGCAATACCTGTTTCACAAATAGGGCAACAAACTGCCGCCAATTCGATGTTTTACATTTCATTTTCGTGATTTTCATTGATTATTTATTATTTGGTTAGTTTTTAAAAAATATTTGTGTTGATAAATTTGCAATTTTCAAATCAAATTCTCCATCCTCAGTAATCGTTTTATTAAATTGATTTACAAAAGCTAAATCTGATGCGTTTATCGTAAATTTCACTGTTTTAGTTTCCCCTTTTTTTAGTATAATTTTCTCAAATTTGCGAAGTCGTTTTACATCTGGCGAAATAGAAGCCACTTTGTCGCTACTAAAAAGCATTACCACTTCCTTGCCATCAACCATACCCGTGTTTTTAATATTAACGCTTACTGTTATTGTTTGGTTGTCAGAAAAACGCACTTTGTCTGTTATTAAATCCGAATATTCAAAGGTTGTATAACTTAAGCCATAACCAAACTCATACTGAGGGTTGTAATCCGACTCGTATTTGTAAGCTCCTTCCGATGGTTTTTGTTCTTCGGAGAATTTATGATAATAATTTACAGTTGAATTTGGATAGGCTGGGTAGGTGTAGGGCAGTTTTCCCGAAGGATTAACATCGCCAAAAAGTATGTCGGCTAATGCATCGCCACCGTAATTTCCGGGTAAGTAAGTCTGGATTACAGCTTTCATTAGTGGTTCAATACTGTTAATGCAACGTGGTCGACCTTCGTTTAAAATTAAAACAATTGGCTTGCCAGTTTTTGCTATGTCAGCTGTTAATTTTGTTTGTAGTGGGCTTAAATTCAAATCGTTGAGGTCACCAGGTTTTTCGGTATAGGTGTTCTCGCCTAAACAAAGCAAAACAACATCGGCGTTTCGAGCTGCCACTATTGCTTCGGCGTAGTTGGTTTCTTGCTCTTCGAAATACCTGCCTGTTTCAATATAACTTACACCCTGAACGAATTTTACTTGTTCGCTTCCATTTTTAATTTGAATTGCTTCAAGAATTGTATTGTATTTTGTTGCAAATCGTTCTACTTTGTCACCTTGCCACGAATAAGTCCATCCTCCATTGAGCGATCGCATACTATTGGCATTGGGGCCTGTCACCAATATTTTCAACCCTTTTTTTAATGGTAAAATATTTTCAGCATTTTTTAATAATGTAATAGCATCGGCTGCTGCATTGTATGCTAATTTTTCGTGTTTTGCCGATGCAAAATCAGGATAGTCAGCACTGATTGTGACTGGTTTCTCAAATAAGCCAAGTTTAATTTTCATTTTTAAAATGCGGCGTACAGCATCATCAATTCTACTTTCTTTTACTTCACCATCTTTAACCAACTCCACTAAATCATCGCAAAAATGCACATAATCATAAGGAACCATCGACATGTCGATGCCTGCATTAATAGCCAGTTTTATTGCTTCTTTGTTGTTTGCTGCAATTTTATCGCGTTTCTGTAAGTTTATTATATCCATCCAGTCGCTTACAACTACACCTTCGAAACCCAATTCGTCTTTCAATAATTTTGTAATAATATCGTAGCTTGCATGAACCGAAATGCCATTGATAAGTCCTGAATTTATCATAACCGATTCAGCACCAGCTTCAATTGCTGCTTTGAATTGTGGCAAATGATATTCGCGAATAATATGTTCGGGCACAAAAGCCGGAGTTCTGTCTTTTCCTGAATTTGGTACAGAATAGGCCAAGAAATGCTTTAAGCATGATGCCACTTTTGTTGGATGTGACACACTGTCAGTTATGCCTTCGTAACCTTTAATTGCTTGCTCACCCATTATTTTCCCCAATAGCGGATCTTCACCAAAACCTTCGAACTGACGCGAAAAACGAGGATCAGCGCCCAAATCAAGCACAGGTGAAAAATTCCATGGAATTCCGCAGGCACGTGTTTCGTAGGCACTTACTTGTGCCATATTGTACGCATTTTCGGGATTAAATGTGGCTGCAATTGTAATTTGCTGTGGAAACATGATAGCACCAGCAGCATAAGTTGAACCATGTATAGCATCAATTCCATAAATAACAGGTATTTTTAAACGTGTTTGATGGCTATATTGTTGAATAGTTGATATAATACTATTCCACTCGTCTGGAGGTAATGCATAATTATTGGTGGTATTCAAAACCGAGCCTATTTTGTAATCTACAATAGCTTTTTGCAAACGCTTAATGTCAAAATCAAAAGGATTTTTTGATTCGTAAATGCTGTCGCCATTTCCAATAGCATCGAGTGTGATTTGAGCCATTTGCCCAACTTTTTCTTCTAAGGTCATTTCCGAAAGCAATGTATCCACTCTTTGGTCGATAGTACTTTTGCTGTTTTTACAGCCGGAAGTTATAAAAATCAGCACTGCTGTCAACGTGCAGTAAAATAGTGTTTTTCTCATACGTGTTTTACCTTAAAAATTAACAATGTTGATATAGTGTCAAAATAACAATAACTATTGAGTTCACAAAGATAATGGATATTTTTCAAAATTGTTTATATTCAAGTGTTAAAAACACACTAAGATATTCATTTTTTGTATTTCAGTACTTAAAAATTCAGTTTATAGTTTTAAAAAGTCGTATCTTTGCAATAAAAATGGAGTATGGCAGCCAATTTTACCGACAAAGATGATTTTTTAATTTTACCAAGTATTTCAGTCGATTGTGTTATTTTTGGATATTCTGAAAATTCGTTGAGCGTATTGGTTCGTAACGAATTTGTGCCTATCAATAATAAAATTAATATAGAATGGAAATTACCAGGAAATCATGTGCGAAGGGATGAAAATATATACGATACAGCAGCGCGCATTTTAATAGAACAAACTGGTTTAGAAGGTATTTTTGTAAAACAATTTCAGGTATTTAGCAATCCAGATCGACTTTATAAGCGACCACAGGATTTTGAATGGGTAAAGCCTCGATTGCTCGACGAAAGGGTAATTACTGTTGGATTTTATTCGTTAGTCAATATCGATTCTATTAAAAATGAACAATTGATAGAAGTGGCTAAATGGATGAATGTTTATGAAGTAGAAGACTTAATGTTTGACCATAACGAAATTTTTGACGAAGCATTAAAAAAACTACGATACGATTTATTGCACGAGCCTTTGGTATTTGAATTGCTACCTGATAAGTTTACACTCACGCAGATGCAAAAAATTTATGAGGCGATTTTTAATACTACCTACGATAAGCGCAATTACCGCCGCAAAGTTAATAAAATGCCTTATCTGAATCCAACAGAAGAAATTCAAACAGGTGTTTCACATAAGCCAGCCCGTTTCTTTACCTTCGACCGAGAAATTTACGAGTCAAACCGCACCGAACGTTTCGATTTTAGAGTATAAATAGCTGATTAAAAAATCATAACAACAACCCTGAATTGCACCCCGAATTATTGAAACTTACATTCAATGGTTACCGGAAAATGATCGGATGGGTAGCTACCCTTTGAGTATTTGTCGGTAAGCACATTGTAGGTGAGTGCTTTAATTCTTTTAGAAAAAATATAATCTATTCTATTGAATGTTGGCATTGCTACTTTTGACGTATCATAACCATTGAATGTACCTATAACTAAAGATTTATTAAAACGGGCAATTTTACATACATCATTCATGTTAGATGACAATGTAGCATACATTTCAGTTTCATTTGGCGTAGCATTTAAGTCGCCCAACAATAACAAAGGAAAATTTAGAGCTATTTCAGCTATTTTAGAAACAATTAGTTTTGCACTTTCCACACGAGCTTTTACGCCAATGTGATCAAAATGGGTACAAAAAATGTAAAATGATTTTTTTGTTTTTGTATCGTAAAGTTTTGACCAAACACACATTCTACGATATGCTGCATCCCAACCTTTGCTTAGGGTATCAGGTGTTCCCGAAAGAAAAAATGATCCTTTGTCAACAAGTTCATATCGTTTTGTCTTGAAGAAAATACCAATCTGTTCGCCAATGGTTCCTTGCTGATTGTCGCGCCCTTTGCCATAGTAGGTGTATCCTGGAATTAAGCCTTTTAAGTCTGTTTCTTGCTGAGTATTTCCAATTTCTTGTACCCCAAAAATATCAAAATCGTATTCTTTTATTATGCGAGCAACATCTGTCTTTCGTTTTTCCCACGCACGGGATGCAGTATCGGCTGATGTTTGTAGCCGGATATTAAAAGTAGCCACCCGAAATGACTTGTTGGATGATTTTGTAGCAGCTGATAGTTGAAATAAAATGAAACAACACAGCACAAATGCAAGAATAATTTTTCTCATTTTTTTTGATTTTTCAAACTCTTCAAGCTTCAAACCCTTCAACCCTCAAACTCTTCGTACCTTTTTTAAATCCCCAACTTATCTTTCCCTTTAATTGTATTGGTCAGTTTCATTAGAAAAATATAGGTAATTGGAAGTAGCGAAAGTGCATTTGCCCAAATTAGTGGCGCATCATTCAATAAAATGCCATAAACTAACCACAACGAAATACAAACCACAACAATACAATACATTACAAGCGAAATGCTTTGAGTGTCTTTTGTGGTAAACACTTTAATGGCTTGCGGAAATTGATTTAATACAGATAGGAGTGAGGCAGAAAATCCAACGACTTCGATTGCATTCATTTTTTGTTGTACATTTTGAAAAAAGGCTGTCCGAAATTTTCCGAACAGCCTTTGAGATTTTTAATAATATCAATTATTTAACAGAAACTTTTTGAGTTTGTCCGTCAATTTTTACAATGTATAATCCTGCATTAAGCATAGCTGAACGGAATGTTCCACTCATAACTTTACTTTCGATGCTACGTCCACTAATATCAAACAATTCGGCTTTTGAAGTAACACCTTCTACAACAATTGATTTATTTGTAGTATATATTTTGTATTTGTTGGCATCTAAACCAATCAATCCATTAGGAGCTTCGTTTCTCCAAGCTGAAACTGTGATAGCAATATTTGCATCAGCAGGGAAATTAGCTATACGGTTTGGACGTTCTGCAGTTGGTTCGCCATCTTTTGCTTCAGGGTGACTCCAAGCAGTATCCCAGTTGTAGAGACGATATTCTATCGACATTACATTTTTTGCAACAAAAGTAAATGTACCATTAATATTTTTAACACCCTCTTCTAACTTAGGCCAGCTCCAACCAAGGTGGCTACCCATAATCCATGCTCGTTGTGTTCCGGCAGGTACAGTCGCAGTAATGTTAATATTTCCAACTTTAGTTGGGTCAAAGATTTTCTTAAATGCTGTAATTGAGTGTTGTGCTGTATTTTGAGTTACATCGGGATAAACGATATCTCCTACAGTTTGCTCATAATCCCATGCAGGACCAGCACAGAATTTGTATTTCAATTTATTTACGTCGCTCGACTTAAATGTTACATTAAATATTTTTCCATCAATTGTTGTTTCAGCTAAAGTCATTTTTGTACTGTCGGTAGGAATTGACCAACCATTAAATGTACCAACAATATAAAGTTGAACAACTTCTACAGGTACAAGTGCACTAATAGTCACTGTTTTTGGAAGTGGAGCAATGTCTTTCCAAGTTAAAGCCCAACGAGCCACTGTGTCGTTTTTACCAGCTGTATACCAACGGTCAGTTAATTCTTTTTCAATACCTGCTGAGTCGCGTTTTTCAACGTAAGCCCAATCACCACCACCACTTAAATATTTATATCTCATATTAGCAGGTGTAACGCCAGCTTTAAAAGTAGCATCATCCATTGTAATTGTGTAGTGGGTAGCATCCACTTTTGTTAATTGTTTTTGATTGTTGTTCCAATCATTGAAACTACCTACAATCCACACTTGATTTGTTACGTGTGTGTTTGGTTTTGTTGGATCTTGTGGTACAACCACATTAAATACTACATCTGCAGCTTGTGCAGTTGCAAAAATGCTCAATAGAGCAATCATGAGAGTAAAAACTTTTTTCATAACATTTTAATTTTTGAAAGAATTATTATTTAGAGATTAAAAAAAATATAGTCATTGAAAGTACTTGGTGTCAAAAGTACAATATAGAAAACAGTATAGCTGCATTATTGTTCAAAAATTAGTACTAAAACCTATGCAAACGTTTGAAAAACACATTATTTAACTAAATAATGTGTTTTTAAGTCACATTATTCAGTTAAATTATTTTTTAATACCCAGGGTTTTGTACCAGATTTGGATTCGCATTCATATCATTTGTAGGTAATGGGAATAAATTGTATGCTGAAGGAAAATCTTTACCGGCTTGTTCGCCACCTTTCCATTCCCAGGTATATCCAGTTGCACCACCAAATTTATTGAATCGGATTAAGTCGGTTCTACGATGACCTTCCATAAAAAACTCTTTTACTCTTTCATCGAAAATAGTTTTTAATTCTACTGGAATAAAAGTGCTAAGTAAAGCAATTTGCTCAGGAGTGGTTCCGGCAGCAGGTGTAAGTGTTGTAAGTACCCTGGCTTTTGAACGTGTATGTAATGCATTTATTGCAGTTAAAGCCTCGTATCCTTCCACTTTTGCTCCTCCACGTAAAACGGCTTCAGCATAAATTAAGTAAGCTTCTGCTTTACGCATAAATGGATAGTCCATGTCTACATATTTTGGATCGTGTGTTGTGCCACCATCAGCTCTTACATTGCTAAATTTATTACTAGAATACCCTTCTTTGAATTTACCAATATTTGGAATTGTAAGCGTACGATCGGCATCACCATAAATCATGGCTCTGTCATCTCTTGTTGACGACAATGCAGATGTAGTTAAATCTTTTCTGTTTGAAACAAAAATTGATCCAGGGAAAAAGGTTTTTGTTACTGCAGGGCGTAATCTGTTTCCTCCCCAACCTTCGGAAGTACCCCACTCAGCCATACCCGCTGTATGTGTGGAAGCAATTAGAAATAATGAAGATCCCCAACTAGTTGTTTTTACTCCATCAGCCGGAAAAGGAAAAAGTATTTCCTGCGAAGCTGTATTTACAGTTGAACCATCAATTGTACCAGCATTGTCGCCCATAAATAAATGTTTAAACACCGGACTTAATGCATAGGCT
>CAIWIS010000887.1 GCA_903912795.1 uncultured Bacteroidales bacterium | reverse complement strand
TGTATTATTATAAACATTATAAGTAGGAGTTGGAGTACCACCACCTAATGATAAAGCTCTGATACCCAAAGACCCAGAAGCTGTTGCTTCCATTGTAGTTACCTGAGAAAATTTATTATTTTTAATAGTGAATGTACCCGCAGCACCGGTACCCGTCCATAAACCATAATTTACAGTATTAGCATTTCCGAGTTGATTTAGTTTAATTTCATTGCCATCGAAGTTTCCACCATTAATATAATAAAACCATCCAGCACGTCCCTGAGCAGAGATTATGTTTTTCCTGACTACCAACCCCGTTGTTTTTGCTGATACAAGTGTACCTGAACTAGATGTCATAAGTCCTTGACCTGATGCAGATGCAATTGATGAAATTATATTATTTTCAATTAAAAAACCATTTGGTGCACCTTCACCAGTACCAATGAATTTTCTAGCTATGGTTCCCAAACAAAGCGCAGATCCTCCAGTTGATTTACTTTCAATAATACTGTTTTTTACAGTAGTATTTTCACAAGCACCAATAACCATAATAAGCCTTGATGCAGTTAAACTTCCACTAGAAGTAGTAAATTTTAATCTTCTAGTCGAACCTCCAACTGCATATCCATCAATTGTAACATTGTTTGTTGGTATCGTATTTGCATCTGCCCAAGCAGATGTAAGTACAGTGTATCCAATTACAAAGTGCCCTGAAGGGCTTGTATTGTCAGTGGTTTTTGTAAAAGTAATAGTTCTGTCTACATCTGCATCCGGACGAATAGTGATGCTATAAGTAGCTGTATTTACGCCCAAACCAATATTGGCTGCTTCTGTAATGTCTGACGTTATTTCCAACACCACATTACCTGCCACACCCAGAGTATTCAAGTCAGCTACTGCAGCACTTAATGATGCATAATTTGGAGATGTTTCGGTTGTACCTACTTTGTATATTCCTGACAGACCAACAGCGTAGCTTGCAAAATTTAGTGCAAGTGCACCAATTAATAAAGTAATTTTTTTCATAACATTTTTGATTTTTTAAAGTGAATAAAATGATAGTTTTTTTTATCTGAGCAGTGCGGTCACTGCTCAGAATGTTGTCTTTTTATTTTTTAATAATTCGATTGTTTGTAATTCCTTTATCGGTTCTAATTTTTAAAAGGTAAATTCCTTTTTGTAATTGATCAATCGATAGTTGAATTTTGTTTTCGCTAGCATTTACGCTTCTTAATAAACGTCCGCCAAAGTCGTAAAGTTCAACTTGTTGCAAAGTATTATCGGATTCGATGCGTATAAATTCGGAAGCTGGATTTGGATATACTTTCACAAGATTTTTAGCGCCTTCTATCAGTTCTATTCCAGCTCTTATTACTGAAATTCTGTATTTGGATGGAGCTGGAGTGGTGAAACTATTATTCGATTTCGGCATTGCCCAAACTCCTAAACGCTCAGTGGTATTGGATATTACATATAAATTTCCGGCACGATCGAAGGCTAAGCCTACCGTTTTTATTCCCATTGCAGGCTTAATTGAGTGCAAGAGCTTAATGGATGGTACGCCCTGATTATCAAACATAATCTCAAAAACTTTTACTTCGTCGGAACAACCCATAGCTATTTTATTTCCCTCTACATTTACGGCCATACCACCTTCTTGCGAATTACCAATTAACAAAGGTGTTTTGCCTGAATTGAATGATACTAATCCATCGGGCTTTACGTGAATAAGTGATGGTATTCCAACGGCGTCTTCGGCACGATATTGCGAAATCCACCAGCCGCCACGACCATCGGGAGCAAAACATGAATTATAGTTTTGCTGCAAATTACCGTTTAATCCATCGTTGTATACGATAGCACTTGGAGCAGTTTGCCATGCTGATTCAAGATTACCAATATTATATTGCAGCAAATTACCTCTGTTCGATGCAGTAGCGTCAGTGTAATATTTATCAAACGTATAGAGTTTGGTATTTACACCTATTCCAGTTGACCAACAATGCGAAATAGAACCATGTACATTTACGCCGTTTTTACTTGCTAAACCTGTGGCTAGAGTTAGGCCGCTAAACACAGCTTTAAAGTTGTCCGAAGGTTTTTCGGGATTCATAATCCACACTCCGGGATTGGTGTCGCTAAAATCAGTTAAATATACTTTTCCATCTTCGCCCACACTCACGCGCATTGGCGAACTGGCAGCACCAAAGCTTACACCTCCGGCATAACTGTTTGCACCCTGATTAGTAACATCTTGTAAGGCTGAATTCAAAATGTAAATTCCATCTTTGGTTGTACGGTTAGTTACAGTTCCTGGCGATGTTTCGGTGGCATATATTCGTCCAAAATACGGGCTTT
>CAIWIS010000886.1 GCA_903912795.1 uncultured Bacteroidales bacterium | reverse complement strand
ATTTATTTTATTATTACTGTTTCTGATATTGTTGGATATTTCAAATCTCAACGGACAGACGGTTGTTTATCCCGCTCCGGCAGGAGCCACAGCCAGTACACAATATACGGTAAAAGTAAACAATACAAGTTCATTTGTCTTTCAATCAACCTTTGTAACCGGAAGTGGAGTTTCAAGAGGCGCATTTACCAGTTTCTCTACATCGGTAACGGTTCCTCTTACAGTTACTACCAATGTGGATATTACTTCAGTCACCATCCGACCTCTGAAACTTGGTCTGACTTATACCAAAACTGCTGCACGAACAATTTCGTTTAATGTTCCGTCCGATTGTAACTTAAGTGTTGAAATCAATGGAAATGTCGCTACACCACTATATATTTTCAGTAATCCGCTGGAAGTAAATGTTCCCAGTGCCTCGGACCCGAATGTAAAGTATTACGCTGCCGGACAAATATATACCGAAAACATTACGCCAAGAGCTGGTCAAACCATTTACATTGCGGGAGGAGCCATTGTAAGAGGAAATATAACCTGTACAGGAGTGAGTAATTTCACAGTACGTGGGCGCGGAATTGTTGATTCTTCTGTTAATTCTACAAATTCGCGCACCGTCAGAGTAATTGGTGGAAGCAACATTAATTTCGAAGGCCTTGTTTTTCATAGTGTGCAGGGCTGGAATACGGTTTTTGGCACATGTGAAGGAGTGAATATTAATAACATAAAAGTTATAAGCACTCCGGACATAGAAAGTGATGCATTAGATATTGTAGGTTCTCAGAATGTTAGGGTAAATGGGGGATTTTTCAGATCGGAGGACGACTGCATAGTAATCAAGAGCACTAAAGCAGGATACAATCTTGGAGCTGATAATCCGCATGATATTATTGTTACAGGAGCAACTGTTTTTAACGGTCATCATGGAAACGGGTTGGAAATTGGTTATGAGTTGAATGGCATAGCCGATGTAAACGGTCAGACCTCTGTCAGCGATATTCACTATTCAAACATCGATATTATACATAAAGGTACTGCTTTAGACGGCAGCACTAATCGCAGAGCAGCTCTGGGAATTCATAACAATGAAAATGCTCGTGTTTCGAATGTTTCATATGAAGATATTCGGATAGAAGATTGCAAAGAAAATTATGTTTGGATGGGCGTTACGAATACTTCAACTGCCGTAGAATCTATAAGAGGCAATGTTGACAGCATTTATGTGAAGAATATTCAAATTACTGGAGGTGACCTAACACTTCCTTCGGTTATTAATGGTTTGGATGCAACTCACCAGGTTCAGAATGTCACATTTGACAACTTTAGAGTAGGTAACATTCTGATTACTTCTGCATCCCAACTGAAATTATCTACGAATAGTTATGTAAAGAACATTGTATTTAAAAATACTACAACTGATTCGAACCGGATTGAATTATTTAATGCTAAAATATATCCCACAATTTGCAAAAATGAGCTTTTTGTTGAAGGTTGCGATAGTGCAAATTACACTATTATTGATATGCTTGGTAAAAACATACAGCATGGAATAATGAATAATAACACCATAGAAGTCGCAGGTTTAAATGCAGGGATTTATTTAATTAACTTCAGTTTGAATGAAACAAGTGTATTAAAAAGGTTTGTAAAACTATAAAACAAATATTTTCACATGAAACGAGCACGACAAATAAACTTTGACACACAAGGAGATGTTTATGTGCGAGTTCCATCTGACAAATAAAAAAATAAATAATAAACAGATGAAAAAATCGAATTTATTCAATTTAAAAACACGAACAACATTACTATTACTAATTATCAGTTGTAGCCAATTCGTTTTTACACAAACTAACAATTCTGTTGCAAATTCGCAAGGAGTTCTTAAAGGAAAAATAACTGACACATCGGGCGACCCTGTAATTGGAGCATCTGTTCGGGTTAAAGAAGCAGTTGCCGGCTCGGTTTCTGACATTAATGGAAATTATCAGATTAAATTACCTCAAAACGCCAAAACTCTGATTGTTTCGTACATTGGTATGAAAACAAAAGAAGTTGAAATTGCCAATAAAAGTGTTTTAGACGTCGTATTAGAGTCCAGCGCAACCGAGCTGACCGAAGTAGTTGCTATTGGGTATGGCGAATCGAAACGAAAGGATTTGACAGGTTCTGTGTCGTCAATAAGTT
>CAIWIS010000885.1 GCA_903912795.1 uncultured Bacteroidales bacterium | reverse complement strand
TTCGGCATTTTCATTTATTTGGAAAATAACCGAATATGTCAATTTATCTTCATTCGGCCTAAGCGAACAAATCCCATTCGACAAATGCTCTGGGAGCATTGGAATGGTTCTGTCAACCAAATAAACGGATGTTGCTCGTTGCTGAGCTTCACGTTCAATAATGCTTCCTGGTCTTACATAATGCGTTACATCGGCAATATGTACACCAACTTCCCAAAGTCCATTGCTTAACTTTTGGAGCGAAAGCGCGTCATCAAAATCTTTTGCATCGCGTGGGTCAATGGTAAAAGTTGTAACCTGACGCATGTCTATACGTTTTGAAACTTCTTCGGGCGTTATGCCAGCATCCATTTTATTAGCTGCCGCTTCAACATCGGCTGGATATTTATATGGCAGTCCAAATTCGGCAAGTATGGCATGCATTTCAACCGTATTATCGCCTTTATCGCCCAATACATCAATAACTTCACCAACAGGGTTTTTAAGATTTGGTTCCCATTCAAGCAGTTTTACTACTGCTTTCTGACCATTTTTACCGTCTTTTAATTTGCTTTTTGGAATAAAAATATCGGTAGTAAGCGTTTTATTGTCTGATATTAAAAATGCAAAATTGTCCGAAACTTGCAAAATACCAACAAATGTATCCTTTGCTCGTTTAATAATTTCAACCACTTCACCTTCAGGTGTTTGATTCCTTCGGCTTGCATATAAAAACACTTTTACTTTGTCGTTTAATAGGGCATGATTCGTTTTTCGTTCGGGAATAAAAACAAGTTCTCCACCATCGTCAGGCAGTAAATATGTTTTAACTCCTTGACGTTCAATAACACCAGTGATATACCCTCCACGTGTGTTTACTTTGAACTTTCCGCGTGAAATTTCAACCAAAAAATCTTCTTCAAGTAATTCGTATAAAAGTTGATTGATAAAGATTCGTTGCGATTCGGATTTAATGTTCAGTAAGGTCGAAATTTGCTTGTAATTAAAGGTTTTTTCCGATTCCTGATTGAAGATATTGACAATGCTTCGTACTAGTTCCGATTTCCGAACTTTTGAACTATCATTGTTTTTAAATTTTTTATTTCTCATATTGTTTTGATTTAAATCGGGTTTCACCGTAGGGGTAACACGAATAATGTTAAAGTATTCAAAAAATCTAATTCCCCTTCGGTGAAATCCGATTTTACTTCCATACTATACGTTTCGATTTGGATCCAATGCGGCCAAATGTAAATAAATACAGATTTATAAGTGGTAAGTATATATCTAAAACAAATAATGAAAGGAAATAGTTTCGTCCTCCAAAATGTTTTGATGATTTGTTGATAATAATTAACTGTAAAATATAACGTATTGTAAATAAAGTAGCTGCAGTAATCATGCTAATGAGATTTCCAAAGACCAGAACCGATATTAGCCCAAGATAAAACAAACCGCGCATGGTAGGTTCAATCATTAATCTAAATTTACTTTTAGGGTTGTAAAACGATGCTACAGATAAATGTCGTTCTTTTTGAAATAACCAATCGCGCATGGTTTTGTTTGGTTCTGACCATGTTACACTTTCGGATGCAATTTCTACTTTCGTGTTAAAAGCATTAGCAGCCTTGTTAACCATTAAATCATCGTCGCCCGATCGCAAATGAAGATTGGATGCAAAGCCTTTCATTCTGAAAAACACTTCTTTACGATATGCCATATTTCGGCCAACGCCCATATAAGGTTTGCCTTTTAGAGCAAATCCTAAATACTGCAAGGCAATGAAAAGTGT
>CAIWIS010000884.1 GCA_903912795.1 uncultured Bacteroidales bacterium | reverse complement strand
CAGAAAATTGGAAAGCCGGCTATATAACGCTCGAAGCAAAATTATTTCAAAAGAATCTTGAAGTTGCGAATGGTACCGAGCAGGTTTTATTAAAAAATCCGGCTTCATACGCAAAAGATATTGCAGGAAAAAAGATTGTTGTTTATCAGTGGCAATCGGCTTACGATGTGCTTACCGAAGCAAATGCTAATGTCGGCTTATATTCCAATAAAACTCCAAAACCGGATGTAATATTGGCATCAGGACAGCCCCATTCAGAATCAGTTGACCAAATGATAAAATGGGTAAAAGATGGTGCAACTTTAATCCTTAAATTTGACCAAAGCTGGGCAGATTTATTGTATCAAAAACGTATTTTGAAAGAACCTGTTAGCTATTGGGGTGGCAAACAAAAACCCTATTGGAATGGAAATGGTTGGGGCTACCTGGAGAAATTCATGGGTAATCAGGCAAATCGGGGGGTAAGTTGTGTAAGTACAAACAGCTGGGAAGCGCCATCAGACCCGATAGGTTTTGAGCCATTTGTCTCCAATTACAGTCAAAAAAGCTACGGTGCCTTTTTCTGGCGACCCGATAAACTACTGACAATTGCCGGTGCAATATCACTTGGTAAAGGCAAAATCCTGTTAGCTCCATCATATCCTGTCGATGATAAAAATGCTTTTAATGATTTGTTGTTTTTTAATATGATAAAATAAAAAAATCTTTAAGAAATATGAGAGACGCTTCAATGGAGCAAACAGCTCTGGGAATTAGTACTACACACAGCATTGCAGGTGATATTCGGTATTCAGCCCGCGAAAAAGAAATATTACGCGAACTGGCAAAGCAGGTGGCCGAATTGGCTGCACATCCTCGCGAGGACGAAAAGAAAAAACTTTGGTTTAAGTTGAACGATTTGCAACCTGTTCGTCCGTTGGTGTTTTGCGACCCTGAGAATGGTTGGAACGAAATTATTACCCAAGATCAGATTTTGTGCGAAAAACCACTTTTCCGGGTATGGGAAATGGGGTTGCGTAAGGAAATTTATTGGGCTACACAAATGCAGGACGACCGCGTTATTGAACCTTTTTTTAACGTACCTTATAGTTATACCGATAGCGGCTGGGGACTTACCGAGGTTTATACTTCTGGTGGTGATGGCGGTTCGCATGTGTGGGATGCGCCTATAAAGGATTATGCCGTTGATTTAGATAAACTGCATTTTCCTGAAATTACAGTTGACTATGCTAAAACGAACGAAATAGTGGAAGTGGCCAGGGAGATATTGGGCGACATACTACAAGTTCGTTTGCGCGGCCTTTGGTGGTGGACATTGGGCATGACTATGGATTTTATTCACCTACGCGGACTGGAGAACCTGATGATGGACATGATGCTGTACCCGGATGAAGTACATCGCATGATGGCTTTTTTGCGCGATTCGAAATTACACATGCTCGATTTTTTGGAGAAAAATAATTTATTGGCAGATAATACGGGTGGTACTTATGTGGGCTCAGGTGGCTTTGGATGGACATCGCAGTTGCCACAACCCGATTTTAATCCGGCTCATGTGCGCACAATGGACATGTGGGGCTTTACCGAAAGTCAGGAAACAGTAGGTATCTCGCCAGAGATGTTCGAAGAGTTTATTTTTCCATATCAACTGCCCATAATGGAACGTTTTGGATTGAATTGCTACGGATGCTGCGAGCCACTCGATATTCGTTGGCATGTAGTGCAAAAATTCCCAAGATTGCGACGCGTTTCTACCAGCCCGTGGGCGAATCGGGAAAAGATGGCCGAATTTCTGGGCAATAACTATGTGATGAGTCTTAAACCGTCGCCCACACCATTAGCTATGCCAACCATTGACGAAGCAGCTATCCGTGCAGAAATTCGTAAGGATCTATATACTACTCGCAATTGCAATGTAGAATTAATCATGAAAGACAATCACACGTTGGGCAATAACCCCATGAATGCTGTTCGCTGGTGCAGAATTGCCAAAGAAGAAGCGGGTGCTCTCTAATTAATAATTGAAAATTAATAATTAGGAGTGTCTTTAGTCTTTACTCTTTGCTCTTTATTCTAAAAATCTAATCAATGAATTCACAAAATATCGATACTCGCGCCCATTCGGTGGTACATTCATACAATAAACTGTATGTTGTTTTTATTAGTTTGGTGGCAGCCATGGGTGGTCTTTTGTTTGGTTTCGACCTTGGTATTATTACTGGTGTTATTCCATTTATTACCAAACAATTCAGCTTGCAGGGATTTTCGCTTGGTTGGGTAGTAGCCATTTTCGAGCTGGGATGCATGGCAGGCACATTGGGAATTGCTTGGTTTGCCAACAAATACGGACGAAAAAATACGATGGTATTTATTTCTTTACTTCTGGTAATCACGGCAATAGGCGTTGCGTTAGCATCCAATGCCGAAATGCTTTGTTTGTGGCGGTTTATTCAGGGCGCAAGCGTAGGTGCTGCTTCGGTGGTTTCGCCCATGTACATTGCCGAAATTGCTCCTGCACATGCTCGTGGTAAATTGGTTTCGCTCAATCAGTTGACAATCATTTTAGGGATATTGATGGCCACTATAAGTGCTTACTATTTTGGTGATGCAAACAATGTCGATAGTTGGCGTTGGATGTTTGGCTCGGCACTTATACCCGCTATTGTTTTCTTTGTAAGTGTGTTTTTTATTCCCGAAACACCACGTTGGTTAATAAAAGCCAATCGAGATAGGGAAGCTCAGAAGGTATTGACCAAAATTGGCGAACAGGCTTTTATTGAAAAGGAAATGCGTGATATAAAAAATTCTTTAACGCAGCATATTGCCAAAAGTGGAAGCTATCGTGATTTGCTGGGAGTAGCCGTTTTGCCCGCTTTGTTGGTGGGTTTTGGCATTGCTATTTTGCAACAGTTTTGTGGGATAAACAATGTAACTCAATACGTGCAGGTCATTTTCGAAAAAGCACATATCAACCTCAGCGACGGGCTTTTCAAGGGTATGTTTGTTGGTCTTGTGTTCTTTGTGTTTACCTTTTTAGCCATTTTGCTGGTGGATAAAATCGGGCGAAAAATACTAATGCTCACAGGTACAGCGCTCATGGCTTTTTTCCTATTTATGCTTGCCTGGTCGTTTCAGAGCGAGAGTGTCGATGGCCGATTGGTATTCTTTTTTGTAATGGGCTATATTGGCACTTTTGCTTTTACCCTTGGCCCCGTGGTGTGGGTGTTATT
>CAIWIS010000883.1 GCA_903912795.1 uncultured Bacteroidales bacterium | reverse complement strand
TGTTTATAAAGTCAGAAAAAGCTCAATGCCAATTTTGTCAGTATTTTTGAAAAAGACTGACAAAGATAGTATTTTTAATTGTAAATATAAAGCAAAATCCCAAATAAAAAGGTCTTGCATAAGTATGCAAAAAACGCTCCAAGATTATTGAAGCGTTTATGAATTTTTAAACCTCGATATTATGCTTAAATATCTTTAATCAGTGTTTTAGCACTTACATAACGATCTACAGCATTCATTGATTGCGTTTTATGCCAGAAATCGTCCAACACAACATTTTTATTTTCGAGAAAATGCTCTGTGCCAAAGGATTCAATTTTCTCATATAAAACACTTACATTCAACTGATTAATATCAATGGCAGGCTGGAAGGTTTTGATTCGATTCGTTTCGTTAAAAACCTCAACGAGAACTCCTGCTTCTACTAACATTGAAACAAGCTGATTTACTAAGCGAATAGGGATTTTTTGCTCCAAGGCAATTTGATTCGACGATAGTGCAGGAAGTTGTTTTTCGAACTGTTTTACCACTAACCAGGCAATAAAAAGTGTCAGAAAATTTTTGTAACGAGTGCTTATATTTTTCGAATCGGCCTCATATTCAAAATTTTGAATATTTTGAGACGCATACGAAATTTCGGCACCTAGCAATACAATTAGACATGATATTTGCAACCAGAGCAACAATAATGGAATAGCAGCAAAACTACCATAAACCACATCATAACGCGAAAGCAAGACCTGACCATTAATATATAACACTTGAAACAACTGAAAAGCAGAACCTGCTAAAACGCCTGCAATAAGCGCATCTTTGAAATTTACTTTGGTATTGGGAATAACCAAATACATAATGGTAAAAATAATCCAGTTAACAAAGTAAGGAGCTAAACGCACACTAAACTGTACAAAAGGACTCAGAATATCGTAAAATACTGTATTGCCGAGTATTGTATTGATATAAATGGACAAACCCGACGAAAGCACCATAAAAAAAGGAATAATGAGCATGGCCGAAAAGTACATGGTAAACTGACTTACCACTTTTCGTGATTTTTTAACTTGCCATATTCCGTTAAATGCCAATTCCACTTGGATAAAAAAGTTCATGACCGAAACAAGCAAAATTATTAAACCAATGCCAATAAAAACACCACCTTGTGTAGTTTCGAGGTAGCGTTTTACAAATCCCATTACGGTAGGAATCATATTGGATTGTGCAAAAAACGACTCCTCCAATGATTTTTCAATCAATGCTTCGACACCAAAACCACGACCAATAGCCACTATTAACGCAAACATGGGTACTATGGCAAATAAAATGGAATAAGTTAATGCTGAAGCCTTTACATTGAGTCGTTCGGTAATAAATGCACGAACAGCCAACACCACAATTTTCACAAAACGATACATTAACCTTCGTGTTTTCGAAAGTTCCTGCTCGGTCATTCGCCATATATCATGGCTTATAAAATTGATTAGTTTCATTTTTTAGAACAAAGAGTAAAGAACAAAGAGTAAAGAACAAAGAGTAAAGAACAAAGAGTAAAGAACAAAGAACAAAGAGTAAGGAAAAAAAACAGCAAGCCTATAAGCCGGGTTTTGTATCTTGGTTTGCACCAAAATGTTTGTCATTTATCTACTGTACAAGTCGCCTTGTACCTCTAGCAATCTACCCCCCAGCATCGGACGAGCCATCCTACATGCGCTGGTATACATGATCTTGCAACCCATAAGGCGTACGGCTACTACTGTTACCAGCAATACCGGTGAGCTCTTACCTCACCTTTTCACCTTTACAAACTCAAAGGAGTTTGAAGTTATTTTCTGTTACACTACTCAACCCTCACGGACTGTTTCCCGTTAGGAAATATGGTGCTCTGTGTTGCCCGGACTTTCCTCAACACATAACGTGCAGCGACAAACCGGCCTACTGTTTTTCTGAGTGCAAAGATAATACTATTTGTAAACAATGCTATTCATTATTAGTTGTAGTGGCAAATAAAACATTTTTTTGGATATGTTTAAACAAAAACGAACCTTTAAATTTAAATGCTGTAGTGTTTTGGCTGCTTCAAAAATTTGATTCAGTTTAAAATGCTATCGTAATTAATCGGATTTTTTTCCAATTATTTCTAATTTCATTTCAACTAAAAAAAAAATAACATGACATTTATATTATTACTTAACTATACAACAATGTAGCAATTAGTTTAATCTACTGAAAAAGAGGCAATAAAACATTGTTTTTCGTCATTTTTTTAACAAAAAAAAATTGCAAATAAAAATTTAAATCTATATTTGTTGAGCTGATAATAAACCATCAAATACAAATTGGAAAAAATGCTACAACTTATAACCATACAATTAGGACAGTATTTCATTGGGTTCGATTTGAAAAAAGTTGTGAAAGTAATTGCATCACAATCAATAATTGAAATATCCGAGAAACCCGATTTTGTATTGGGCTTACTCGACTTTTACGGCGAAGTTATAGCCGTTATTGACATGCACAAAAGACTGAATATAAATACAACACATCAAATTGAGCTTACGGATAAATTTGTACTAATTGAAACTGAGAAACGTAAAATTGCATTTAAAGCCGACGATGTACTTGATGTGAAAATATTCGAAACCGAGCAAGTTGTAAATAGCCAGATTGTGTTTGCTGGCGCTCGTTTTATTTCGCTGGTAAAATCCGACGAAAAAATAATTTATGTTTACGACACCGAAGCAATACTGAGCTCAAATGAATTAATTGATATAGAACAGCTTACACAAAAATACAATTCAACAAATGCAGTTTAGTTCACCCATCATACAAACTATTAGCGAACGTATAGTTGATTTGTTTGGTCTTCAATTTCCACCAAACAGAGAAACCGAATTGATGCGTGCAGTTAAAAACACAGCATTTTTGTTTGGTTGCACCGACCATATAGACGAAATTAGACATTGGCTGTGCGATAAAAAATTAAGCGAGTGCGAAACACGTGAATTATCGGAGCAATTAACAATTAACGAAACGTATTTTTTTAGAGAAAAAACGGCATTAGAATTACTAAGCACTTGTGTAGTACCGGCAATAATGGCAAAACGCAACATAAACGATTATCCCATTCGTATATGGAGTGCTGGATGTAGTTCAGGCGAAGAAGCTTACAGCATAGCAATGTGGTTGTCCGAAAATTTCAGCGAGATAAATCAGCAAAACTTACAAATAATTGCTACCGACATCAGTCCCAAAGCTGTAGGTAAAGCATTAAAAGGAGAATACACCGAATGGTCGTTCAGAGAAACCGACCCTGAGATACGATTAAAATACTTTTTACGTCACGAAAACAAGAATCAAATTAAGGCAAATGTTCAAAAGTTTGTTACAATAAGCTATTTGAATTTAGCTAAAAATTGTTTCCCATCACCGTCGACCAATACCGAAAATTTCGATATTATATTTTGCCGAAATGTATTGATGTATTTCAGTCCCGATAAAATTAAGGAAGTAAATGCACGTTTTTACAATTCACTCAACAGCGATGGTTGGCTCATAACCAGCCAAGTAGAGCTTAACGACGACTATTTTGGCATTTACCAACGGGTACATTTTAGAAATGGAATTTATTATACAAAAAATAACACGCTTAAAACGGGGAATAATATAAATATAAAACTGACAACAGCAACAACCGAAAGAAAACAACTTGAGTTACAAAAAATAACCAAAAACAAAGAAACGAAATTCATTACAAACAAAACAAAACAAATTGATTATTTACCAATATCAAAGAATAAGAATGTTGATTTACAACAAGTTGTAAGTTCGACAATCAATATTGAGACCATAAAAGCACTTTCGGACAAAGGCGATTACCAAACAGCTATCGATAAAATGGATATGCTGCTTCGAACGAACAATGACAATGCTGATTTATATTATTTATATGCCAATATTTTATACGAAACTAATGAATTAGAACGCGCTGAGCAACTATTGATTAAGACTTTATATCTCAACTACAATCATTTAGATGCTGCTTTGCTTATGGCTTATTCATTAAAACAACGAAAGTTGCATACACAAAGCACTAGATACTTTAAGCAAGCAATGAATATATTGACTAACAAACCATTAGATAATAGTAACATGGACCATTTTCAGTTATTCGAAATGGTTAAAAGCGAAATACAAACCATGAATACATTGCATTAAATACTGAAAAGAATGAAGAGTAAAGAAGAAATATTACAAGAAAGGGCAAAAAAAACGGCTGGTAAAAAAACGAACAATCAGATTGTACATGCTCAAAACATGCAGGTTTTACAGTTTAGCCTTTACCCCGAAGTGTTTGCTATACCCGATACTTATATCACTGAAGTATTTTCGCTTACCGAAATAACGTCGCTACCAGGCACTCCACCCTATGTAATGGGAGTAGTAAACCGAAGATCTAAAGTACTATGTATTATCAATTTAAAACATGTGCTGAATATAAAGTCGGTAGGATTAACCGAATTGAACAAAATAATTTGTTTGAAAAAAGGAACTACCGAATTTGGAATAGTTACCGACACTTTGAACGGAATAATTCAAATTGATAGAGCGAAACTCAACAAAGACACATTATTGAATAACAATGAGTTGAATTTAATAGCAGGAATTATGCCTGATGGTATGATAGTTTTGAACGATGAAGTACTGCTCAACAATAAAATATTAGTAGTAGAGTAAAAACTGCAATTTTAGAAATATAAAAACACCAATATTAAAAACTTTTACAGCATGAAAACAACATCAAAAATGAGTATGAAGCTCCGACTAATTATTAGTTTTGCAAGCATTATTGTAGCCATTACGGCACTTATAGTGATTACATTCAGCAACATAAAACGAATAACCACTATAGAGGATGAAATTACAAATATTTATCAAATTAGAACACTACTTGGCGATATTGGCGCAATAGAAGATGAAATGAGAACACTTACAATAGAGTTAATGAT
>CAIWIS010000882.1 GCA_903912795.1 uncultured Bacteroidales bacterium | reverse complement strand
AGCCACTGAATAATATAGAATGATCTACAATTTCAATTTCGATAGTACTTTCAGGGAAATTTTTTTGAATGAAAATATCTAAGTTAGGATTCTGATTATCGGTAATTATAAAAATTTTACGTATAAAAGGAGCGAACCTATAAATTGATGCTACACAATAAAATATCTCACCAACTGAGCCATAGCGGGTTGCACCAGCTATATCTTCCGACTTTCTTACTTTCGAACTCAAGTAAGGTTGTATCTTATTTTTATGCGCAGGGTCATTACCATCTACCCACGATATAACCACATCTATAGGATGCATAGTGCTCATGGTTTTAAATAATTCCTTTAAAACGTTCGGGAACTTTTACTACAGCATTCCAAAAAGCCATTGAAGGTTTATTCCAAGCAAACACAGGACGTACAAAGGTTTGAAACCACCGAACAAAAATCAACCATTTTTCGTTTGTAAGTGCCTTTTTTGCTGAAATAATATGCATGGTTTTCGCCCGCTTTTGTATGTGTTTTTCCCTGCCAGTAGCCATTCGGTCTTTATCCTGAAAACGCATCCGAATCATTTCCATGTCAACCGACCCAAAATGAAACAAGTAAAGATTAGGGTCGATATGGAAATTATGACCTTTCACGCGATGAAAACCTGACCCCCATCGCACTGGTTTCGATATAACAGATGGTTTTGTGTAACGCGATGATAATAAGGCATATTCGCGCTGTTCGAGAAAAGATTTTGAATAATCGAGCGTAGGTTCAAGTGTCAAATGCTGACCAATATCGAATCCTAAGCCCGACAAACATGAATTTATAGATACTGTGGATAAGTATTGTGCAAGCGATTGACCACATTGAGGGTCTACAACCAGAAATTCATCAGCATCCACACCAATCACAAGATCGAATTTTTTCAGAAGTTCAGCAGCCACATCCGACAAAAAACCTAATCTTCGTTTTTCGGCTTTCACAACGTGCTCAGCAACCCGCTCACAGTGAATCACATTGGCTTTTCCGGTATTTTTGGGTATTGGTTGGTCAACTCCATCGAGGTAAATATACAAGTTTTCTTCGCCCAATTGTTTACCATAATATGCAATCCAACGTTCCAAAAAAAAACTATCATTTCTTGCCATGGTTATGGCACATATTTTTTTCATCGAAAAAAATTAGATTTTTGATTTGGCAAATTCAACGACACCTTGTAAATGTTCCGACATTATCTTAGCTGCCAAATCACCATTCTTATTTTTAATAGCTTGAAGCATTTGACTATGCTCTTCAATTACAGCTGTGTTTGGACCGCAAATCCTGTCGCGTTGATATATGGTCATAATATCCGGAATAACAATTAAAAGCATGGCTTTAAATACTGGATTATGACAACCTTCGGCTATTGCTCTGTGAAAAGCAAAATCATGACTAACTCTGTCGGGAGTGTCGTAATATTTAAGAAAATTTTGTTGGGCTTTTTCTAATTTTTTTAAATCGAGTTCGGTGCGTCGTTCGGCACATAAACGTATAGCGTTTACTTCGAGCACAAAGCGGGTTTCAACCAACGAATAAAAATCGTATTGCTGTAAATCAAGCACATCCGAAATTAACCCATCAAGCGTAGTTATATCCAACCCATTAATTACCGAACCACTTTGAGGAAGGGTTTTAATAATACCATAAAACTCCAATTTATGCAATGCTTCACGAATTTGAGTACGTCCTACTCCAAAATCAGTTGCCATTTTTCGTTCGGCAGGTAATTTATCGCCAGGCTTTAGTTGTCCTGAAGTGATCATTTCCTTTAGTTTAGAAATAACTATATCGGTAGGACGTTCAATTAATTGTTCACGCATGATTGAAAGCTTTAATTAAAACTATGTTTAATGCATTAGTAAGCCCATTTGAGGTATACTGAACCCCATGTAAATCCTGCTCCAAAAGCAGTTAGGATAATTTTATCGCCTTTCTTGAATTTTTTTTCTGATTCCCACATACACAAAGGTATACTGGCAGCAGATGTATTTCCAAAATGATCAATATTAATAATTACTTTTTCGTAATCTACTTTGGTGCGATTAACAACTGCATCAATAATACGTAAGTTTGCTTGATGCGGTATAAGCCAAGCAACATCATCGGCTGTCAAATTATTTTTATCCATTATATCGCCCGAAACGCCTGCCATATTTGTAACAGCATACTTATACACGTTCTGACCTTCTTGATAAGTATATTGTAATCCTTGTTCAATAGTTTCTTTGGTAGTAGGAATAGCTGAACCACCTGATTTGATATGTAAATGTTTCATACCAACACCATCGGTAAAAATAAGCGAATCAATTACACCATAATCATCGGTAGTTGGCTCAAGTAATACCACACCAGCACCATCACCAAAAAGTGGAGCTGTAGTTCGGTCGGTATAATCTGTGATTGATGACATTTTTTCGGCACCTAGCACCAATACTTTTTTGTATTTGCCCGATTCAATAAAACTTGTAGCCGTACTAAGTGCTACAATAAAGCCTGAACAAGCAGCTTGAAGGTCAAATGCCAATGCATTTTTAATTCCCACTTTTTCGGCTGCCATTGAAGCACACGAAGGATAAATATGATCAGGGGTTGTAGTACCACAAACAACTAAATCAATTTCTTCAGGTTTAGTACCTGTTTTCGAAAACAAGTCTTCGATAGCTTTAGCTGCCAAATATGATGTTCCAGTATTGGGTTCTTTGAGTATTCGACGTTCCTTAATACCTACACGGGTGGTAATCCACTCATCGTTGGTATCCATCATTTTACTAAGTTCATGGTTATCAAGAATATATTCAGGAACATATCCTCCTACACCAGTAATAGCTGCACGAATTTGAGACATAAAAAAAGTTGTTAAATTACATAAAAACTAAGCCCAAAGTATAAAACTAAGGGCTTATATATTTTCAAATGTCGGTATAAACTGACACTTGTATATTTTAAACAGTAGCTAGCTTTTCAACAGCTAATTTACCTCTGTAGTAACCACATTCGCCACAAACAGTGTGGTAAATATGAGAAGCGCCACAGTTTGAGCAAGTTGCCAATGTTGGAGCTTCAGCTTTATAATGAGTTCTTCTTTTCGCTGTACGGGTTTTCGATTGTTTTCTCTTAGGATGTGCCATTTTTCTTTATTAATTAATTGTTATCTATTATATTTTGTAAACCGTCCCATCGCGGGTCAGTTGCTGTGTCTTCTACTTCTAAATCATCATCTTCAAAAACTGATTCAACTTCATCATCGTCCTTTGATCGTGAAATATGCTTTTTGAGCTTGGTAACCATTGTTTTATTACATTCGCCTGGTGCATGTACATGTTTTATAGGAATATTCAATACTATAAATTCGTATAAAAACCAAGCTACGTTGATTGCTCCATCCGATTCTGGAATAATTACAATTTCATCTTCCTCCGAAAATGTACTACCAAATTTAACTTGCAATTTCTCTTTGTAATGAATAGGTTGTTCCAAATCGTCCAAACATCTATTGCAAGGCACTAAAACAAATCCATCAAGTACAAAGTTCAATTCAAAAGAGTTAATCTTTTTTTGAACTGTAATTTTTGCTTTTACAATTCCCTTTTGAACTTCGGGACTATCAATTTTTGAGAAATACACATCATCCAACAGATATTCATAAACACGTGATTCAGTGCTTAAGTCCTTTAAAACAACATTGTACAGTTCAAATTTCGACATATATTACCCAATAATTAAAACCGTGCAAAGGTACAAAAAACTGATAACATATAAAATAATTTCTGTTTTTATTTTACTTAAAAATGCAAAACCAAACATATAATGCTCATATTCTGAGTTTTAAGCTATATTTAAATATAAAATTTATTGTT
>CAIWIS010000881.1 GCA_903912795.1 uncultured Bacteroidales bacterium | reverse complement strand
TTGCACATCGGCATCCAGTGCTCCTTTCATACTCAAATAAAAATTACTGGAATTAGCATTGGCTCCTGCCGACGAAACAAGCACATAACTCTTCACACCATTGCCAGCGGCCACTTTAGCCAGTTGAAATTGGTATGTATAATCAACAGCAAATTGATTGGCTTTGGAACCCGCTACAGCCAAGGTTGTACCCAAACACGAAAACAAAACATCGCCCATAACCTTTGTTGCCCAAGTATCAGGCTTGCTAAAATCAACAACATGTTCGGTGAGTTTTGCATGCTTTGGAAGCGAAGTACGACGTACAAAAGCAATGACACTCGAATAATCGGGTGAAGCCAAAAGTTGCTTTAAAAGTGCATTGCCAACCATTCCGGTAGCTCCAAGTAAAATAGCTTGTTTCATTTCCTTAATTTATATTTATCGCAAGTTTGCAAGGTTTTTACAACATAATCAACCGTAACTTTGCCCCTGAATCGGCCATATTTTACCACTTCATCGTTATAATACTTTGATTCTGATTTTTTAAGTAAAAAAGACTCCACATTTTCGAACCAAATATCGGGATTTTTACCATATTTGCGAGCCAAAGCGCGAGCATCGAGTATATGTGCCGGACCCGAATTGTACGAAGCCAAAATAAATTTGATACGTTCCTGTTTATTTTCAATTTTCGAAAAAGTAAGGTTTAAACTTTTAATATACTGAACTCCAGCTTCAATATTCAGTTCCGGATCAAATATATTTGCTCTATTTAAACCAAAGTTAGCGGCAGTGCGCGGCATAAGTTGCATTAATCCAGCGGCTCCTGCCCACGAAGTTTGCGTAGCATCGAATCGAGATTCGTGAAATGCAACCGCAGCCAACAATTGCCAATCCCAATTAATTTCGACAGCATATTTTTTAAACAAATGATCGTAAGGTGAAATTGCTCCTTTGGGAATATTTATTTTTTTCTGATTAAAAAAGAGGCTGTTACGGTAATACTTAAAACTTAAATCCGAAATTATTGATTCAATATCTTCACTCCCACTCCATTTCTCGATTGCTTTTTGCAAATTTAAGGCTTGTTTATGAATTAACCAGCCATTTCGTTGCATAAAACCTATTTGCAAACGGGTATCAATTTTTTTATAATACGATTTGTATAAGCGAGCTAATCTTACATTAGCCACAGTTGCTGCAATTTTGCCTTCGCCCACCAATTCAATCAACTTTTCTTGATTGAGCGAATCGGCTGCTTGTTCAATATTAAACTGCAAACCAGTTTCGTTGTTTAAATTTTGTAAGCGCTGCTCCTGAGCTGAACCACCTACAACTGTAATTGTTTTATTTTTCAAATCAACGGTATTGGATATGGTCTTGATATTTAATGGCTGCACAAGTACCATATACGAATCGTCGAGCGGTAGCACAAAGTTGTATTTCTTCTTTAGGGCTTTTGTTTGTTGAAAATTGTAGGCTGCAATATCAATTGTATTGTTATCGAGCAAAGCGGTGAGTTCATTTTCATTTTCCACTTCAACAATCTTGAGGTTAACTTTCAGACTGTCAGCTAAGTTTTGAGCCAATTCATAATCAAAACCCATTACCTCATCGCGGAAATAGAAATAAGAGATAGGGCCAACAATAGTCCCTATTCTCAGCGTATCATTTTGTAAGATTGATTCTAAATCAATATCTTGTAAAAGATCAGCATCATTGCTATTGCTGTCAACACAAGCCGACAGCAGAACAACAACAGACAACAAGACATGAAATATGATTTTTTTATAATACATTAATTATCAATTAAATAAACTCAACGTTTTGAGAATTAATGGTTTGCATAGCTTGCAATTTTAAAAAAACCTGAGCCGTAGCCAGTACATCCTTCTGACAATAAAGTGCTATGCGGTTAACATTTTTCTCATTGTAATAAACCGTGGCAACCTGACTACCATCAATATCATCTTTTGGTGTAGGTATTCCAAAAACGGCTGTAAGCAATTTCAACGATGTATAGTTTTTATAATCGCCAAATTTCCACAATTCCAATGTGTCAATAAAATTGATTTCCCATGGTTTTTTGCCCGAAATATTTAGTATTGCTGGTAATGCAACTCCATTTATCAACATCCTTCGACAGATATAAGGTATATCGAACTCTTTTATATTATGTCCACAAAGCGTATGGTCCTTTGATGTACAGAATTTGAATATTAATTTAGCAAAATCTTCCAAAATCAATTTTTCATTATCACCTGCAAATGATTTTGTTCTAAAACACATTTCGGTACCTCGATAATAAATAAAACCAACCGAAATACAAACGATTTTACCAAACTCAGCGTAAATACCAGCACTATTGCTATATGATTCGGCAGGTGTAGTTTCGTCAGTATATTTTTCGGGCATCCGTTTCTGAATAAGTCGGAATTTATCTTCCCACAAATGCGCCAATTCGGCTGGAATTTCACTTAATTCAGCTGTTTGTGGAACCGTTTCGATATCCAAAAACATTATTTTTTGCAAATCAGATGCAGTCATCTTATTGTTCTTTCAGATTTTTCTCAATATAATTAGTCAGAATTTCGATAGCAATATGATTATTTCCACCTTGTGGTATAATGATATCGGCAAAGCGCTTTGTAGGTTCAATAAACTGAACATGCATTGGCTTAACAGTATTTTCGTAACGTTCCATTACTTTATTTACCGACCTGCCACGCTCAATTATATCGCGATTTATAACGCGAATTAACCTATCGTCGGCATCAGCATCAACAAACACTTTCAAATCCATCATTTTACGCAACTCGGCATTGGTAAGCACCAAAATACCTTCCACGATAATAACATGACAAGGTTTTACGGGTATTGTCTCGTCGGCACGTGTACAAGTAAGGTACGAGTAAATGGGCTGTTCAATTGTTTTTCCTTTGCGCAATTCTTTTAAGTGCTTGGTTAGCAATTCAAACTCGATAGAATCGGGGTGATCAAAATTCATTTCCAATCGTTCTTCCAAAGGCAAATGACTGCTATCGCGGTAATACGAATCTTGAGGTAAAATGGCCACTTCACCAGCCGGAAGACGTTCCAAAATTTTTCGAACTACAGTAGTTTTACCTGAACCGGTTCCACCGGCTATACCAATAATCAACATAGGTTTTTTTAGTTTTTGAGCGTATAAAAATAAGTATTTATTCGGTAAAAATACAAAAACTGAGCATACAAACAAATTATAATACAATAAAACTTTACTACACTGCTAATTATCTGAATGTTACAGTTTGAAATAAATTTACATACATCACGCTTTAATTTCAACTGCTAAGCGATATTCAAGCGGAGTAACGCCTGTCCGTTTTTTGAAAAAGACTGAGAAATACTCCGGATTCTCGAAATTAAGGCTGTATGATATATTTTTGACCGATTGAGCTGTAGTTGAAAGTAGCAGTTTAGCTTCGTTGAGTTTTAATTCCATCATGTATTTTGAAGGCGAAGTGCCTGTAAATTCCTTAAATGCACGGCGAAATCCAGAATAGCTAATATTTAATGTTTTGGCAATGTCTTCGGCAAATAAACTACTATAAACCGATTCACGCATTAGTACTTTGGCTTTATTTATTTTACAAATTAAATCCTCGTCCTGAAAATTACGTGTTTTATCGCGGTAGTACATCAAACCTAAAATATGCATTACAATACCCGACAAAGCTTGTTGATAACCTGCTCGCTCTTCGTTTGCTATTTCAATAGCTTTCATGTATAAATCAACGATACGCTCATTGAGTCCGATATTAAAAACGGGATGACGATTCAGAAAAAAGCCTTCAGTTACAATTTTATTAATAATTTCGCCTTTAAAACCTATCCAATATTCGTTCCAGCCCGATTTTTCGATGGGTTTATAGGTATGCCAAACACCAGGCATGAGGAAAAACATTTTACCTTCGGATATTAAAGCCGAATGTTTATCTTCTCCAAATGAGAATTCACCCTTTCCGTTGGTTATATACAGCAGTTGAAACTCATTGAGTATGCGCCCCTTATCCGCATCAAAAAAATAACCTGCAGGATGAGTATCTGGAGGATATATTTCATTTTCTTTAATTTTCTGATGACCTACAGTAGTTACAGTCAATCCCCACAAGTCATCTTCTTCATTAGTTACAAGATAGTTAACATTTTTACTCATACAGCATATTTTTTGCAAATATATAAAAAAAGAGGATATCTTCACGAACATCCTCTTTCTTACTGTTTCAAAAAATTGATTTATTACATTGAATTACCAATACCTACAAGTACAACCGATATTATAATTACTGCAATTCCAGTTGCGATAGTCCATTTAGTTTTTGGAGCAACTCCTTTCCATTCGTTGCGATAAATACCCCACATATTGGCTGTTAAAATTATAGTCGACATGTGTAATATCCAAGAACTAGCTCCATTTCCAAGTTTGCTTTCGCCCATTCCGTAAAAGAAAAACTGCAAAAACCATGTTGTTCCAGCTAAGGCACTAAATATAATGTTTTTAGTAATTGGTGTTTTTTTATTAGTAAAATCGCGATAGGATTTGTTTTTCAAACTCAAAATTGTTGTCCAAATAAAATTTGTAGTTAATCCACCCCAAAGTATAACCACAAAAATTACATTATTTTGGAATAAAAATTCTCCTTCTCCAGGATTTAGAGCTTTCCATGCTTCGTTTGCAACATGAGCCATTGGTTTACCTGCTTCAATTCCAAAGTTAAAAAACGAACTTAGAATTCCTGAAAAAACAGCCACTACCAGTCCTTTAACCAAACTAAATTCGGCTACACTGGCTTTTTGTTGTTCTTTGGATAATTCTTTTTCTTTGAGCATACCAGCACGCCCTGAAATGGCAATACCAATGACACATACAACAACTCCCAATAAAACCATTTGCCCTCCAGGTGTAGCTAACATATCTGTCAACGATGTTTTACCTTCGGTTGGGTTAAAGTTGTAAAAAAGAGGAGGTACAATGGCTCCAAACGCTGAGCAAAAACCTAAGACCACAGAATTACCCAACGACATGCCCAAATAGCGAACTCCAAGGCCATAAGTAAGTCCGCCTATACCCCAAAGTAATCCGAGTATAAAAGTAATTGTGAGAATTTGTGACGATGTAGATGCAATAATTTCGGTAAAATTTGGGATAGTTAGATAAGCTGCAATGGGTGGCACAATTAACCACGAAAACAACCCACCTAAAATCCAAAAGCTTTCCCAAGCCCAACCTTTAACCTTATTGTAAGGCATGTAAAAACTACCGGATGCAAATCCGCCTATTGAATGAAAAAGAATTCCTAAAATAGCGTTCATATTATTATTTTTAAAGTTATATGATTATCGTTTTGAAGTTACATCTTTTTCGTATTGTTGAATATTGGCTATATAATCCTGCCCAACAATTACGCCTTTTTTCATACAATAATAATCGTATACATCATTCCAAGGCAATGATTTTGCTTCTTCGAGTAATGCCATGCGCTCAAATTTTTGACCATTGGCTTCAAATTCACGCAATTTAGCTAATGGCTCAAGCAATGCTTGTGTCAGTGCTTTTTGCGTTGCACGTACACCTACTACATAAGCACCAATACGGTTAATCGAAGCATCAAAATAGTCGAGACCAATATGTACTTTGTCAACTGCATTAGCACGTACAATTTCTTGTGCGATAGCTACAATTTCTTCGTTCAAATTCACTACGTGGTCACTATCCCAACGTACACCACGAGTTACGTGCAACATAACTTCGGGTAAGAAAAGTAATAATGAAGATATTTTGTCCGAAATAATTTCGGTTGGGTGGAAGTGACCGCCATCAAGTGTTACAATAATGTTGTTGCGAACACCATAACCCATATAAAACTCATGCGAACCTACCGTATAACTCTCAGCACCAATACCAAACAATTTACTTTCTATACAATCTTTCATGTATACATCGTTGGTTTTGTATTCGAAAATTTTATCCAGCGAATCTTTTAAATTCTGACGGTATTGCAAACGATTTACAGTAACATCTTTCGATCCATCCGGAATCCAGATATTGTGCATACATTTTGAACCTAACTGACGACCCATTTCCTCTGCAATTTTACGACTGCGAATTACGTGTTCAATCCAAAATTCACGAATGGCAGGATCAGGATGCGATAGCGTTAAACCATCAGCCGATTTATCGTGCGAAAAACAAGAACAATTGAAGTCAAGTCCATAATTATTCTTTTTTGCCCAGTCAATCCAAGTTTGGAAATGTTTTGGTTCAATTTGATCACGGTCGGCAAAACCTCCACTAAAATCGCCATAGATAGCATGTACGTTAACACGGTGGTTTCCGGGAATAAGACTTAAAGCTTTTTCGAGGTCAGCCATCACTTCCTTAATATTACGAGCTTTACCAGGGTAGTTTCCTGTAGTTTGAATACCGCCAGTAAGCGTTGCATCGGCCTTTTCGAAACCGGTAACATCGTCGGTTTGCCAGCAATGTAGCGAAATTGGAAGTTTATCTAATTCACTAATGGCTTTTTCTACGTCTACACCCAGTTCGGCATAACGTGCTTTTGCAATGTCGAATGATTGCTGAATTTGTTGTTCTTTCATTTTTTTGTTTTTTTGATTTAAGAGCCTTACGTTTCAACTACAAATAATATATTTATTGTCAATAACTTACAGCATTAAACTATTTATAATTACTAATTGTATTTCCGTGCAAAAATTGCGTTTACAAAAGTATCTTATATCTAATATTGCTGATTAATCAAAATGACATATACACTGTAATTTTTGACAAAAGAGGCTATATCAAAAAATGAAAAAAACTAAGACAAAAGTTTTGAGTTAGGAATGCCTAAAATTGAATTTTCAACTCAACTTTTTTCAATTTATCTGTCCAGCTAGGAGAGTTTTTGAACAATTGGATAAATTCAACTTCGAGCTGTGAACAAGTAGAATCAATAATTTCTAAATTGATAGGCTTTCCTGTCTGGTCGGTAGTAAATTTAACTTGAATAAATTCATTTTTCTGAAAACAAATTTTTTGTTTGTGATTCTCTTTTACATATTTCACAAAATCTTTTTCGCCATAACTACTTGATTCTTTGCGAACACTCGAGACTGCTCCAGTAATTGAGCTTCGCTTTTGCGAACCATACCCAACAACTACAACTTCATTTAATGCTATGTTATCAGGTTCCAATTGAATTATATTACCATCAGCAATTGGAACTTCTTTTTTAGTATAGCCGATATATGAAGCCACAATGGTTTTACTTTTTATATTATTTACATTTAAACTAAAGTTACCATTCAAATCAGTAATAGTTTCAGAATTAGCATCTTTGAGTTTCACAGAAACGCCAATAATAGCCTCACCTTTTTCATCAACAATCTTTCCACTAATAATATTGTTCGATTTTTGACTTGACGATTTTGGAATACTTGTTTGTGCAATTTCAGTTATTTTTTCTTCTTGAATTATGTAATCTTCAATTTTGGAATCATCCATCGAGTTTACGTTAGAAGAAACATCTTGAACGCTTTCATGCACTAATGATTCTTCTACAACAATCGCATTTTTAATATCTTGAATTGGATTTGGTTTTTGAGTGTGCTTCGTTTTTAATTGATTATCATTAATAGATTCTTCTATTAATGATGGAATTACTGGCTTACTTTCTACAACACTTTTCTTTGTTTTCTGAATTGAATTCTGAGAAAAATGTTTCTGTTCATCATTGTTTAACAAATACAAAGACCCTACTCCCACTACCAAACAAACCGAGGCTGCAACACCAACTATCCAATATTTAAGTTTGAATTGTTTTTTTACTGATTTTTTATTAAAATTATTTTCCAAACTATTGATTACAGCTACATGATCACCCTCAAATCCACTGAATCCATCAAGGGCATCCTGAAGAAATGGGTCGTTCATGGCATCGCGCTCCAATTGATTCGCTTCTTTACCATTACGTTTACCTTGTATATAATCTTTAAAGTTCATTCTGTAGTTTATGTTACTCTTTGTTATTGAGAAATTTGACAATACAAAATTTTAAATTTCGCTTCCCGTTTTGTATATAACTTTTTACTTTATTCAATTCGTAACCAGTAATATCTACTATATCTAAATATGATTTTTCTTCTAAAAAAAACAATTCAATACTTTTTTTTTGCTCCATATTTAAGGTTGTAATACAATATTCTAAGGCCGCAATTTCTTCTATTGATTGCAGTTTATCTATTTGAGTAAAAAAATCTTCATTTTCCACAAAAGCATCTTCAATTTTTACAAAAATAGTTTGCTTGTCTTTCCTCAACGTTTGTAAGCAATGATTTTTAGCAACTGAATATAGCCAAGCATTAAAGCTTTTTATTTCATAATTTCGCACCTTTTCGGGCAAATCACTATATATATCCATCACAGCATCGCGAGCAGCCTCCTGATCATTCAAATACTTTAAACAAAGACCATAAAGTTTAGGTATATACCGACGATATAATTCACCAAAAAAAGCAATATCACCTCCTTCGATAAATAACTCAAGCAATTCGTCATTCGATTTATCTACTATTTTATGTTTGTTTTTCAATTGTTGAATATAAAAATGATAGGCTTTCGAGTATTGGTTTTTACTTTGAAAATTATA
>CAIWIS010000880.1 GCA_903912795.1 uncultured Bacteroidales bacterium | reverse complement strand
GGTCCTGCAAAATGAAAAATTTTTTTAAACCCATTATATATGAGGTGCTCGGTAGCAAAAAAGGCTAAATTATAATCATTTACTTTTACTTTTGGTGCCTCAATTTTCGAACTAACCCGATTGAAAAAAACAATAGGAATTCCACTATCAATAAGTTCTTGATAGTATTTATAATTCTCTCCTTCCTGACTTATTGAAATCAGAAGCCCTTCTACCATATATTCTTCCAGCATTCTTAAGTTCTTTTCTTCAACTTCCATTGATTCTTGCGATTGGGTTATCAGAAGTTGGAAACCCTCTTCGTCGAGTACCTTTTGAATGCCAGCAATAATTTTCGGAAAGAATGAAGTTTGTATTTCGGGTATAACAAGTCCTATGGTTTTAGATCTGTTTGTTTGCAATTTTCTTGCTATGTAATTTGGCTTATAGTTTTGTTTACGAGCCTCATCCTTAATTAACTTGATAGTTTCGGGCTTAACACTGGTGCTGTTGGATAACGCTCTGGAGACAGTTGCAATGGAGATGTTTAAAGCATGAGCTATATCTTTAATGGTAGTGTACTTTTTCATTTCAACAAGAGTGTTAGTAGATTTATAGTTTGCAAAGATAATTGAATATTGATGAACTGCAAAAATATAATCTATTTGACAAATGATATTTCTTAGCTAAAATGTAAACGTTTACATCATAAAAATAAAAATGTAAACGTTTACATTTTCCGATTTTTTTATCATCAAACCTTTAGTGTGACTTTATACTATATATTTGCACTATTAATACTTTGAAATAATCAGTTAATAATATCATTATGGGTTATATTGATGCATCGGTAATTGTTGCCTTCTCCGTTTTAATCATATTAATAGGCTTGTCTTTCTCTAAAAGATCGAGTGGCGATATGCTTTCCTTTTTTGCTGCGGGTGGTGCTGTGCCGTGGTGGATAAATAGTTTGTCGCTATTTATGGGCTTTGTTTCGGCCAGTACGTTTGTAGTTTGGGGCTCCATCGCTTATTCTTCGGGTTGGGTAGCTATAACCATTCAGTGGGCTATGTCGGTAGCCGGAGTTCTAACCGGTATATTTATTGCGCCCAAATGGCATAAAACAAAATCGCTTACGGCGGCGGAGTATATTAACCAACGATTGGGAGTTAAAACGCAGAAAACTTATTCGTATATTTATCTTGGGATAATGGTGTTCCTGAAAGGAGTTTGCTTGTATGCAGCAGCTATTGTATTGCAAGTAACTACAGGCATATCACTTTATTGGGTGATTGGAGCCTTAGGAATAATCATTATATTATACACAACCTATGGTGGACTTTGGGCGGTAGTTGTAACCGATGTACTTCAATTTATCATACTTATAGCCGCCGGACTTATTTTACTCCCATTATCGTTCGACAAAGTTGGTGGTATTGACGCTTTTACAAATGCTATTCAAGCGCAACATCTGACAGGCTTTTTCAATCTGAGCAATGATAAATATACCATCAGTTTCCTACTCGGGTTTTTATTCTACAATACTTTTTATCTCGGTGGTCAATGGAGTTTTATTCAACGCTTTACAAGTGTTTCCTCGCCTAAGGAAGCTCGGAAAGTTCCCATTTTATTTGGTATATTTTATATTTTTACACCTGTAATCTGGATGTTACCTCCCATGTTATACCGTGCAATTAAGCCTGTAGCTGCTAATATTGACCCGGCAGCACTTATATTGCAAAGTGAACAGGCCTACATGCAAATGGCACAAACAGTGTTGCCTGCAGGTATGCTCGGACTGATTACAATAAGTCTGATATTTGCAACCAATAGTTCTGTTCAGGGATTTCTGAATATCTCAGCGGGCGTTATTACCAACGATTTATTTAAAGCCATTTATCCTAATTCTACTGAAAAAGCTTTAATGCGGGTTGCCCGTTTTGCTACTTTTTTTGTGGGAGTTGTGGTAATCGTTATGGGTTTGTTAATTCCACTTATGGGAGGTGCCACCAATGTGATTTTAAGTGTTGCTTCCATCACCGGTGGTGCCATGTATTTACCTGTTATGTGGACTTTGTACTCCAAACGTCAGAATAGTCGAACCGTATTAGGTGCTACCATTGCTTCGTTGGTTATATCATTAGGTTACAAGTTTTTATTGCCAGCAATTACAGGCGAATCATTATCAACCGCTGCCAGTATGGTTATGGGAGTGGTAGTGCCAGTTTCTATTATGTTGGTTCTTGAAACTTGGTTGTGGATAACAAAAAAACCAACTACTGAATACCTTCAATATCAAAAATATCTTTCACTGAAAGTTGAAACAGCAGCTGCTGCACCAAATACAACTACTGAGTCTGATTCGGAAAACACCTTTGGCAAACGTATGATTAGCATTGGAATTTTAGTAACCGGGTCAATTATTGGTATTTTGGGAATAATATCTCCTGATGGCAGAATATATGTTGCCATTACTTCAGTAGTTTTATTGGCAATGGGTGCAAAGTTATTTTTTAGTACAATAAAGAAGAAATGAGATAGTAACGAGTTACAAGTTAAGATGAATTGCCGACTGCTTTAGCTGTCGGAAAAAGTGAAAGAATAGTCTTTTGGCTTTAGCCAAATCAGTATAATATTTTGGCTAAAGCCAACATCAATTTTCAAAATAGTTCCACCCCATAAATGGGGCGGCAATTGAAAAATCATCAATTAGAATTTATAATCACATAATACAAGATATGATTAGCGAAATTTTTTCAGTAGAAAAACGAACACTTACCAAAATTGAAAAATCATTTGATTTGGTAGTGGTTGGTGGCGGAATGGCTGGGGTTTGTTGTGCCATTACAGCTGCCCGACAAGGCATAAAGGTAGGTTTAATTCAAGATAGACCTGTGTTGGGTGGCAACGCTTCGAGCGAAGTTAGGCTTTGGTTATTGGGAGCTACTTCGCATATGGGCAACAACAACCGTTGGAGCCGCGAGGGAGGAGTTATTGATGAGATATTGGTGGAGAATACGTTCCGCAACAAGGAAGGTAATCCGGTTTTGTTCGATATGGTGTTGGTTGACAAAGTGTTGGCCGAAAAAAATATTGAATTATTTTTGAATACCATCGTTTTTGATATTCAAAAATCGGACGAAAAAACGATTTCGCAGGTTACGGCTTTTAACCCACAAAACCAAACAGAATTCATTTTCAAAGCTGAGCTTTTTGCCGATTGTTCGGGCGACGGAATTGTATCTTTCCTTTCAGGTGCAGCGTATCGCATTGGAGCAGAGGATAAAGAAGAACATTTGGAAATGTTTGCACCTGATAAAGATGAATATGGCGAATTGCTGGGTCATAGTATTTTCTTTTATATGAAAGATACCGGAAAACCGGTAAGCTATGTGGCACCCGAATTTGCACTTAAAAATGTAGAAGAAGTTATCCCCAAAATAATGAATCCGGGCTATTTTAGCACCGGTCATCACGGTTGTAAGTATTGGTGGTTGGAGTATGGCGGTCGTATCGACACCATTCACGATACCGAAGCCATTAAATACGAATTGTGGAAAGTGGTGTACGGCATTTGGGATTATATCAAAAATTCAGGCAAATACCCCGAAGCAGCCAATTACACACTCGAATGGGTGGGTGTAATTCCGGGCAAGCGCGAAAGTCGCCGTTTTAAAGGATATTATATGCTTACGCAACAAGATGTTATCGAACAACGCAATCATTACGATTCGGTGGCTTACGGCGGTTGGTCCATCGACTTGCATCCTGCCGATGGCGTTTATAGTGCTAAAAATGGTTGTAACCAGTGGCACTCCAAAGGTGTTTACCCAATTCCGTATCGTTCGTATGTGAGTTATGATATTGACAATCTGTTTATTGGTGGTCGGTTGATGAGTGCTTCGCATGTGGCATTCGGGTCGAGCCGAGTAATGTGTACTTCGGCTCATGGTGGACAAGCCATTGGTATGGCGGCGGCATTGTGTGTGAAAACGAAAGACAAACCGGCTGATTTTATTGAACCTGCAAAAATTAAAGATTTACAGCGGAAACTAATTGCTTCGGGGCAATACCTGCCCGGAATAAAACTGAACGGATTTGGCGGTTTACTTGCAAATGCAAAAATGAGTGTTTCCAGCGAATTGTCATTAAGCCAGTTGAAACCAAATAACAATTATTTTAAACTTGATTTTCCGGCAGCAATGCTCTTACCTCTAAAAGGGCGTGTACACGTTATACAGGTTGAAGTAAAATGTAAAGAAGCAACTACTTTGACTGTGCAGATTCGAACTGCCATAGAAAAAGGAAATTTCACCCCGGATGTTATTTTGTTTAAAAACGAATATATTCTAAATAAAGGCACTAACTTTGTTGATATAGATTTTAGTC
>CAIWIS010000879.1 GCA_903912795.1 uncultured Bacteroidales bacterium | reverse complement strand
TGGCTTCCTGATCGCATTCAGATGAAACTGATCTTACAACCTGAATATCTTCGATTGATCCGTCCGCCTTAACAATAAACCGCAAAATTACTCGGCCTTGAATATTGTTTTTAATAGCTGATTCGGGATATTTAAGATTATCAGATACAAAATTCAACAAAGCAGCATCACCGCCCGGAAACTGAGGCATTGTTTCTGTGACATAACAAAACACACCTTCTTCTCTTATTGTCGATGTGTCCTGCTTTGTGTTCATATCCTGTTTTTGTTGGCTTTTCGTGTTTTGAGGTGTATTCTGACCATACGCAGTTACCGAAAGCAATAGCGAACCAATAATCAGTTTGGGCTTTACAAATAACCTCCAGCCACCGCTTTTGTCGGCCAGAAACGAGAAAATCTGAAACAGAAAGCGCAGGGAGTGCAGTTTGATTTTTCGGGACATAAGCGATTCGGTTTTATGTTCAACAAAAATAACTATTTATTTTAATTAAAAACGATAGATTGTTAAATTTATTTTAAAAAATGACATTTTGCATATAGAAAAATCCCGAAACTCAACTCTGTGTGTTTCGGGATTTTCAGTATTATGTGTTGTACGAAACATAAAACTACATCCAGTAAGGAAGCACCACTTTTTGAATGCATGAAAATAGATATTTTGTTGTTTATAAAAAACATTATTGTATCTTTGTGCATTAAAATAAAAACAATATGGAAACTATAACTCGCCTCTATAAAAGGCTTTTAGATTCAACTAAGCTTAATTTCATACGTTATTTGTATTACGATATTGATTGGAACAACCGTTTGATAGTCATTAGTGGTGCCCGTGGGACTGGAAAAACGACCTTGATGCTTCAGTATATAAAGCAGGAAGTGGCTGACAAAACAAAAGCATTGTATATGAGTTTGGATAATATATGGTTTGCCACACATACATTGTCGGAGCTTGTGGAGGATTTTTATGCTGTAGGAGGTAACGCAATTTTTTTGGACGAAGTACATCATTATCCTAACTGGGCAATTGAGGTGAAAAACATATATGACAGTTATCCCGACATGAAAATTGTATTTACAGGTTCATCCATGCTCGAAATTTATCAGTCGGGTGCCGATTTAAGTCGAAGGGCTATACATTATTCACTTTATGGTATGTCGTTTCGGGAGTTTTTGAAGTTCGAATATGGCGACGAATTTCCGAAGCTTAAGTTAGAAGAAATTCTAACCAATCATTTTGAGTTATCATCCGGCATTACGTCACGTTTTAAAGTACTTCCTCGTTTTGCCGAATACTTAGAGTATGGTTATTATCCGCTTTACAAAGAAAATGTGAAATCGTATCCCGATCGTTTACAGGGAATAGTAAATGCCGTGATTGATTCAGATTTGCCTGCCTGCACAAATATTGAACACAGTTCAGGAATTAAAATCAAAAAACTATTGGCTGTCATCTCTACATTAGTTCCATACACCCCAAACATTAGTAAGTTAAGTTCCGAAATAGAAATTTCGCGTAATTCCATGCTTAGTTATATCCATTTACTCCATCAGGCCAGATTGATTTATGCGCTTGGGCAGAATGCCAATGGATTAAGTATATTAACAAAGCCTGATAAAATTTACTTAGACAATCCTAACTTGTTGTATGCTCTAAGTACTTCTGTTGCAAACGAAGGCAATGTGCGTGAAACTTTTTTTGCCAATCAGTTAAAAGTTAAACATGAAGTAACGTACTCAAAATTAACCGATTTTTTGATTGATTCAAAATATGCTTTTGAGATAGGAGGTAAAAATAAGGGATTTAATCAAATCAAAAACATGTCGGATAGCTTTGTTGCTTCCGATGG
>CAIWIS010000878.1 GCA_903912795.1 uncultured Bacteroidales bacterium | reverse complement strand
AGCTATAGCTCTCACTTCTTTCAGTTTAAGCTCTCTTTTTTGGTCGAGAAGTTCAATTTTAGCAAACCGGAATCCACTGTTGCCTATTTCGATTACCCCCAACCAGGGCACTAAAATTTCAAATTCACGTATGGCATGGTCGTTGGTTGCGGTCGATCTGTCTACCTCGCTCATGGCTTCACTCACCGATTCCCCTAACGTTATTTTAACCCGAATGGGGCGATTTTCGGAGTGCATACCTGCAACTACCTGAATACCACCATGTATTTCTTTACCAAAATCAAGTAAAATTGCACTATTTATCTTGTCTCCACCTTTTACAATACATAATTTGGAACCTACTAAATCGGCTTGTCCATTACCTGCCTCCAACAGTTTTTGTGAATTGAGTATAAATTTCCCCAATGTATCCGATTGCCAAACAATTCTTTTAGGTGATAGGTAATTACGGGCAAATCTGTCTTGCGTGTAATTTGCATTTTGAGCTATTGAGCCAATAGAATTAATAGCAATGATAAGTGCAAGTATAATGAGTTTCAGATAATTCATTGGTGGAATGTGAAATTATAAAAGTAAAATTGATATTGGATGAAAAAAAACCAACCCACACCTTAGCTAAAAGTTATGGATTGGCTTTTGCTTACTATTTTTGAATCATTAATTTCTCAGTAGAAGTAGTATTTCCTTCTTTTACTGTAATCAAATAACTGCCATTGGCAATGTCAGATACATTTATCAGGGTAACATTCTTTACACTTTTCAGAATACGTCCATCTAAACTAAGAATAGTTATTTCAGCATTCTGAACTCCCTTAATGTTAACTTCATTCTTTGCAGGATTAGGATAAACCGTTGTAGACTTCACATGTATATTTGACATCGCAGTTAAATTGATTTTTTCTGTATTACCAGCCTTAATATGTGCCTCGATTTGTGGTTTTTTTGATAACCAAAGGGCTTTTTGTGTCGGGAACCAGTTTAAATCGCCCAAAGGTAAGCCTTCGATGGATCCTGTTAGCGTTTGTGGGTTTGTGTATTTGCCATTAAACACGGGCCATACGCTATTATTTGACAAATCGCCGCTTGGAATCCACCAATATTGTGACCAAGCTGTAGGAGATGGATAATTACCTGAAGGCTGAGCCATAGCATGAATATAGCTAGCCGGTTTTGACCATTTAACAAAATTGGCCTCGTGCTCATAAATTTTGGTATCAACCCATTGTGGATTAACATCGGTCATATTATTACCGTATTTAAATTTTGGAAAACCGGTTGAATTAAACATTTGTGCTTCTCTGCAATTTACAGAATCTTTGGGCCATACAAGTGGAAACAAATATACATTTGGAAGGCTTTTGGTTTTGGCAAATATATTTAGTTCGGTAATCAAATCGTAAAATCCCTGTGCTCTGTAATGTGAATTATACTGAACAATACTAGGACGTGAACTTGGTAATACTTCATTTGGCAAAGTATCTGCATAAATTAAGTTGGGTTTTGGCCTACTTACATCGCCACCAGGCATTGGTTGCCAACTATTCGAATAAGGTTGCGTGTTTACATTAAACATGAGGTTATTTGTCCAATAATCTTCCATTTTCTTAACTGCCCAGTTAAGTTGACTTTTTGTCAGTACAAAAGTATTGTGATTGAAATTGACGTAATTATGCAATAACACACCATTATCCCTAAACATGCCCATTCCCATACATACAAATGTATTATTTTCAACCAACAAAGTATCAACCCCTAATACTTTAGCAGGTTCAGTAAATATAAAGAAATGACCGTCATTTGCGCCTATTTGATGACCTTGGT
>CAIWIS010000877.1 GCA_903912795.1 uncultured Bacteroidales bacterium | reverse complement strand
CCCTTTGGGGTTGGGGGCTAATAATTTTTGGGCAGTTACCAAAGTGGCCAACTGGGGCTGACTGTAACTCAGCTGTCTTTCGACTTCGGAGGTTCGAATCCTTCACTGCCCACAAATAGATGAGATGATGAGTTGATATGATGATGTGATGATAATGTATTAATCATCAAATTATCACATTACCACATTATCACATCAAATCGCGAAAGTAGCTCAGTTGATAGAGCATTAGCCTTCCAAGCTGAGGGTCGCGGGTTTGAGTCCCGTCTTTCGCTCACAATGCGAGATGTAAGTCTGCCGGGACGAAAAGTTTATCCCGACAAAGTCGGGAAGTCCCGTCTTTCGCTCTCTGAAAAGAGAATTTTTTTATTTTTTTTGATAATAGAATTTTGCTCTTTTTATTGCTGTTGTAGCTCAGTGGTAGAGCACTTCCTTGGTAAGGAAGAGGTCGCGAGTTCAATTCTCATCAACAGCTCAATTTTGTAGCTTTTATAAAACATATAATAATTTTTAAAATAATCTTTGAGTTATGGCAAAAGAAAAATTTGACAGGTCGAAACCTCACGTTAACGTAGGTACCATTGGTCACGTAGACCACGGTAAAACAACTTTGACCGCTGCTATTACAACAGTATTAGCAAAAAAAGGACTTTCTGAGTTGCGTTCGTTCGATTCTATCGACAATGCTCCAGAAGAAAAAGAACGTGGTATTACTATCAACACTGCACACGTTGAATACCAAACAGCTTCTCGTCACTATGCACACGTTGACTGTCCGGGTCACGCTGACTACGTTAAAAACATGGTTACTGGTGCTGCTCAGATGGACGGTGCTATCATTGTAGTAGCTGCTACTGATGGTCCTATGCCACAAACACGCGAGCACATTCTTTTAGCTCGTCAGGTAAACGTTCCTCGCTTGGTTATCTTCATGAACAAATGCGATCAGGTTGATGACGAAGAAATGTTGGAATTGGTAGAAATGGAAATGCGTGAATTGCTTTCGTTCTACGATTTCGATGGTGACAATACTCCTGTTATTCGTGGTTCGGCTCTTGGTGGTTTGAATGGCGTACAAGAATGGGAAGATAAAATCATGGAATTGATGGATGCCGTTGATACTTGGATTTTATTACCAGAACGCGATGTTGACAAACCTTTCTTGATGCCTGTTGAAGACGTATTCTCGATCACTGGTCGTGGTACTGTTGCAACTGGTCGTATCGAAACTGGTAAAATCAAAACAGGTGAAGAAGTTCAAATCATTGGTTTAGGCCAAGGAGCTTTGAAATCAGTTGTTACTGGTGTTGAAATGTTCCGCAAAATTTTGGACGATGGTCAAGCTGGTGATAACGTAGGTTTATTACTTCGTGGTATCGACAAAGAAAGTATCAAACGTGGTATGGTTATTACCCACCCGGGAAAAGTAACTCCTCACACTTCTTTCAAAGCTGCTGCTTATATCTTGAAAAAAGAAGAAGGTGGTCGTCATACTCCATTCCACAATCGCTACCGTCCTCAGTTCTATATCCGTACATTGGACGTAACTGGTGAGATCACTCTTCCAGAAGGAACTGAAATGGTAATGCCAGGTGATAACTTGGAATTAACAGTAACATTAATTTACCCAGTAGCTTGTAACGTAGGTTTACGTTTCGCTATCCGCGAAGGTGGACGTACAGTAGGTTCTGGTCAGATTACTGAATTGTTAGACTAATATATTAGTTTCGAGTTACGAGTTACGAGATAAAATCGAGTAACTTGTAACTCGTTACTTAAAAACTCGTTACTCGTTACTTGTAACTCGTAACTAATTTACACGGGCGTAGCTCAGTTGGTAGAGCACTGGTCTCCAAAACCAGGTGTCGGGAGTTCGAGCCTCTCTGCCCGTGCTTATTCTATTTTATAAATATGAAGATAATAAACTATATCAAAGAGTCGTATTCAGAACTAGTTCAGAAAGTATCGTGGCCAACACGTACCGAACTAACCAATAGTGCTGTAATAGTATTGATAGCTTCCATCATACTAGCATTATTAGTTTGGGTTATGGACTTAAGTTTTGAAAAGATCATGACGGTTATCTACGGTCTACTGTCGTAAATTTTTAACAAGGAGGAATCAAAGTGTCAGAGACAACTAATTTTAAATGGTATGTTCTCCGCGCCATAAGTGGCAAGGAAGCAAAAGTAAAAGAGTATATTGAGGCAGAAATGAAAAATTCTGATCTTGGTCAATACGTTGCTCAGGTATTAATTCCAACCGAAAAGGTTTACCAGATTCGTAACGGCAAAAAAATTACAAAAGAACGTAGTTGTATGCCGGGATATATCTTGATTGAGGCTAATCTGATAGGTGAAATTCCACATCGTCTCCGTAATACACCCAATGTAATCGGTTTCTTGCAAGAAAAATCGCATTCTCCAATTCCTGTTCGCCAATCAGAGGTTAACAGAATTCTTGGAAGTGTGGATGATATGCAAGAAGTAGGTGAAGAAATGCTAACTCCATATATTGTGGGCGAAAGCGTTAAGGTGATTTCTGGTCCGTTTTCGGGCTTGTCAGGGATTATTGAAGAAGTTCATTCAGATAAGAAAAAACTCAAAGTTATGGTTTTGATATTTGGACGGAAAACACCGCTCGAATTATCATTTACGCAAGTAGAGAAGGAATAGACAAGTTGGTTACAAACTGGTTTTTTTCCACAAAAACAACAAAAAACAGATTATTATGGCTAAAGAAATTGCTGGACTTATTAAATTACAGATTAAAGGAGGGGCAGCAAATCCATCTCCCCCTGTAGGACCTGCATTAGGTTCTAAAGGGATCAATATTATGGAGTTTTGCAAACAATTCAATGCCAGAACCCAGGACAAACCGGGTAAAGTTTTACCTGTTGTTATCACCTATTATTCAGACAAATCATTCGATTTTATTGTAAAGACTCCACCGGTAGCTATTCAATTATTGGAAGTTACAAAATTAAAAAGTGGATCTGCTGAACCAAACCGTAAAAAAGTGGCCGAAATCACTTGGGTGCAAGTTCAACAAATTGCAACTGACAAAATGGTCGATTTGAATTGTTTTGAATTAGAGGCCGCCATGAAAATGGTAGCCGGTACAGCTAGAAGTATGGGCATTACCGTAAAAGGTAGTTTTTCAATTAATAATTAATAAACTTCAATTAAAAAATGAGTAAACTGACAAAAAAACAAAAGTTGGCTTTTGAAAAGATTGAAGCTGGAAAAGCCTATACACTTAAGGAAGCAGCTGCGTTAGTAAAAGAAATTACTACTACTAAGTTTGATGCTTCTGTAGATATAGATGTACGTTTAGGTGTTGACCCACGTAAAGCCAATCAAATGGTGCGCGGCGTAGTGTCGTTGCCAAATGGAACCGGTAAGCAAGTAAGGGTTCTTGCATTATGTACTCCCGATCAGGAAGCGGCTGCTAAAGAAGCAGGTGCTGACTTTGTAGGACTCGATGAATATATCGATAAGATTAAAGGAGGCTGGACAGATGTGGATGTTATCATCACTATGCCTGCTATCATGGGTAAATTAGGTGCTTTAGGTCGTGTTCTTGGTCCTCGCGGATTGATGCCGAACCCTAAGAGCGGTACTGTTACCAACGAAGTAGGTAAAGCTGTTAAAGAAGTAAAACAAGGTAAAATCGACTTTAAAGTTGATAAATACGGTATCGTACACACTGGAATTGGTAAAGTTTCCTTTACTCCTGAACAGCTTGTAGGTAACGCTAAAGAATTTGTTTCTACTTTAATGAAACTGAAACCAACGTCGGCTAAAGGTACTTATGTTAAGAGCATTTATCTTTCAAGCACAATGAGTGCGGGTATTAAAATAGACCCAAAATCAATTGAAGAATAAAATTTACATTTATGAAAAAGGAAGATAAAAGCGCTATTATAAAACAACTCCAGTCAACTATCAATGAGTATGGACACTTCTATTTAACTGATATAGGCGGCATGAATGCTGCTCAAACCAGTGAATTGCGTCGTGTTTGTTACAAACAAGATATTAAACTTGTAGTTGTAAAGAATACATTGCTTCAAAAAGCACTTGAAAGCTCTACTGTAGATTACTCGCAAATCTATGGTTCGTTAACAGGCGAAACTTCGGTATTGTTATCAAACATTGGAAATGCTCCAGCTAAGTTGATTAAAGATTTCAGCAAAGCTAGTAAAAGCAAAAAACCAGTTTTGAAAGCTGCATACGTAGAAGAATGTTTTTATATTGGCGAAAATCAATTAGAAGCACTTGTTACAATTAAGAGTAAAAACGAACTTATTGGTGAACTTATTGGATTACTCCAATCGCCTGCTAAGAACGTTGTGTCCGCACTCCAATCAGGAGGATCTACTATCCACGGCGTGTTAAAAACATTGTCGGAGAGATAATATCAAACAAATAAAATTTTAAAAAATAAATTTCATAAAATAAAAGTAAAATGGCAGATTTGAAAGCTTTTGCAGAACAATTGGTTAACTTAACAGTTAAAGAAGTAAACGAGTTAGCACAAATTTTGAAAGACGAATATGGTATTGAACCAGCTGCTGCAGCCGTTGCTGTTGCCGCAGGTCCTGCTGCAGCTGCTGCTGAAGTAGTTGAAGAAAAAACTTCTTTCGATGTAATATTGAAAGCAGCCGGTGCTAATAAATTAGCTATCGTAAAATTAGTAAAAGAATTAACAGGTCTTGGCTTGAAAGAAGCTAAAGATTTAGTAGATGCTGCTCCTTCAGCTATTAAAGAAGGTGCATCTAAAGACGAAGCTGAAGCCCTAAAGAAAGCATTGACTGAAGGCGGAGCTGACGTTGAACTTAAATAAAATAACCTGATTTTCAGGCTTTTGGTTTAGATTCCCCCATATCGGGGGATTCTAAACCTTTTCTTGTCTTTAACTAATTGAGTTCACTGTATCAACAAAACCCTCTTTGAAAATGTCTTCAAAAAACCAACCACAGAGAATAAATTTTGCTTCTATTAAAAATCAATTGGAATATCCTGATTTTTTAGAAGTTCAATTAAAATCTTTCCAAGACTTTTTTCAGATGGACACATCACCTGAAAAAAGAAAAACCGAAGGTTTATACAAAGTATTTACCGATAATTTCCCAATTGCAGATACGCGCAATAACTTTATTCTTGAATTTCTAGATTACTATGTAGATCCTCCTCGTTACGCTATTGAAGAATGCGTTGAACGTGGATTGACTTATAGTGTGCCTTTAAAAGCAAAACTTAAGCTCTACTGTACTGATCCGGATCACGAAGATTTTGATACGGTTATTCAAGATGTGTATCTAGGCCCAATACCGTACATGACTCCTAAAGGTACATTTGTTATAAATGGAGCTGAACGTGTTATTGTGTCGCAGTTGCACCGTTCCCCAGGTGTATTTTTCGGTCAGAGTATACATGCCAATGGTACAAAATTGTATTCGGCTCGTATTATACCTTTCCGCGGTTCTTGGATTGAATTTGCTACGGATATTAACAATGTGATGTATGCCTACATCGACCGTAAAAAGAAATTACCCGTAACTACATTATTACGTGCAATTGGATTTGAGAGTGATAAAGACATTCTTGAAATATTCAATTTAGCCGAAGAAATTAAAGTAAGTAAAGCCAGTCTTAAAAAGGCGATTGGTCAAAAACTTGCTGCCCGTGTTTTGAAGACATGGATTGAGGATTTTGTGGATGAGGATACTGGTGAGGTAGTAAGTATTGAGCGTAACGAAGTGATTATTGATCGCGAAACGGTGCTTGATAATTCTCATATCGATTTAATTATCGAATCTGGATCGCAAACAATATTGTTGCACAATCCGGATGCTAATCAAAACGATTTTGCAATTATTTATAATACATTGCAAAAAGACCCAAGTAACTCGGAAAAAGAAGCTGTATTGTATATTTATCGTCAGTTGCGTAATGCTGTACCTGCCGATGATTCTACAGCTCGTGAGGTTATCAATAACCTTTTCTTCTCCGAGAAACGTTACGATTTAGGTGACGTAGGTCGTTTCCGTATTAATCGTAAGTTGAATCTTTCTATCGATCCAGATATTAAGGTTCTTACAAAAGAAGATATTATTGAAATTATTAAGTACTTAATTGAACTTATTAATTCAAAAGCTGATGTGGATGATATTGACCACTTAAGTAACCGTCGTGTACGTACTGTGGGTGAGCAACTTTACAATCAATTTGGTGTTGGTTTATCGCGTATGGCTCGTACTATTCGTGAACGTATGAACGTTCGCGATAATGAGGTGTTTACGCCAATTGATCTTATCAATGCTAAAAGTATTTCGTCAGTAATAAATTCGTTCTTCGGAACAAATGCTCTTTCGCAGTTCATGGATCAACAGAATCCTTTGGCGGAAATTACGCACAAACGTCGTATGTCGGCTCTAGGGCCAGGCGGTTTGTCACGTGAGCGTGCAGGTTTCGAGGTTCGTGACGTTCACTATACGCACTACGGTCGTTTGTGTCCTATCGAAACTCCTGAAGGTCCTAATATTGGTCTTATTTCATCATTGTGTATTTATGCAAAAATCAATGAATTAGGTTTTATTGAAACACCATATCGCCTTGTTGATAATGCTAAAGTAGATATTACACCTGCAGGTATCGAATATTTTACTGCTGAAGAAGAAGAAAGCAAAGTGATTGCCCAAGGTAATGCTCCATTACGTGAGGATGGTACATTTATACGTTCAAAAGTAAAATCACGTTTGGGAGCTGATTTCCCTGTGGTTGTACCCGAAGAAGTAAACTTGATGGATGTATCGCCTTCGCAAATTGCATCTATTGCTGCAGCTCTAATTCCTTTCTTGGAACATGATGATGCGAACCGTGCATTGATGGGCTCGAACATGATGCGCCAAGCAGTTCCATTATTACGTTGCGATGCTCCTATTGTGGGAACAGGTATTGAACGTCAGTTAATACGTGATTCACGTACACAAATTGCATCTGAAGGTAATGGTATTGTTGAATATGTTGATGCTGAATGTATTAAGATTCGTTACAATCGTTCTGAAGAAGAAGAGTTTGTAAGTTTTGAATCGCCTGTAAAGGAATATAAGTTGCCTAAGTTTATGAAAACGAACCAGAATACAACAATCGATTTGCGTCCTTTAGTACGTAAAGGTGATATTGTAACTCCTGGAATGATTTTAACTGAAGGTTACTCTACTCAAAATGGTGAATTAGCTATTGGTAAAAACTTGAAAGTGGCCTTCATGCCATGGAAAGGTTATAACTTTGAGGATGCTATTGTTATTAACGAACGTGTAGTTCGCGAAGATGTATTTACATCGGTTCACGTAGTTGAGCAATTGTTGGAAGTTCGTGAAACAAAACGTGGTATCGAAGAATTTACTTCGGATATACCTAATGTTAGCGAAGAAGCTACCAAGGATTTGGACGAAAATGGTATTATTCGTGTTGGTGCTCGTATTGAGCCAGGCGATATTATTATTGGTAAGATTACTCCAAAAGGAGAATCGGATCCTTCGCCCGAAGAAAAATTACTGCGTGCAATTTTTGGTGATAAAGCTGGTGATGTAAAAGATGCATCATTGAAAGCTACTCCTTCACTTTCGGGTGTGGTTGTTGGCAAACGTTTGTATTCAAAAGCATTGAAAAACCGCAAATCAAAACTTGCTGACAAAGCTGTACTTCCTCGTCTAGACGAAGAGTTTGAAGCTCAGGCAAGTGTATTGCGCGAGACCTTAATTGAAAAATTAATGGTCTTGTTAGCTGATAAAACATCAGCTGGTGTAAAAGACTTTTTAGGTACTGATATTATTTCACGTAATAGTAAATTCACTATCGAACGTGTCCGCGAAATTGATTTCTCGGCAATTCATATAAGCAAATGGACTACAGATAACCACAAAAATGAGCTTGTTAAGAGTTTAATTTTGAATTATCTACGTAAATATAAAGAGCTTGACGCACAAATCAAACGTCAGAAGTTTAACATTACTATCGGTGATGAACTTCCAAATGGAATTGTGCAGATAGCGAAAGTGTATATTGCCAAAAAACGTAAAATCCGTGTTGGTGATAAAATGGCCGGTCGTCATGGAAACAAAGGTATTGTGTCGCGTATTGTTCGTCAAGAAGATATGCCATTCCTTGCTGATGGAACTCCTGTTGATATAGTTCTTAATCCACTTGGTGTGCCTTCGCGTATGAACTTAGGACAGATTTTCGAAACTGTGTTAGGTTGGGCAGGTAAAGAATTGGGTGTGACTTTTGCAACTCCAATTTTCGATGGGGCAAGTCTTGATCAATTGAATGAATGGACTGACAAAGCTGGTGTGCCACGTTATGGTAAAACTTACCTGATTGATGGTGGTACCGGCGAACAGTTTGACCAAACGGCTACTGTAGGTGTTATCTATATGCTGAAATTAGGTCACATGGTCGAAGATAAAATGCATGCTCGTTCAATAGGACCATATTCACTTATTACACAACAGCCATTGGGTGGTAAAGCTCAATTTGGTGGTCAGCGTTTTGGTGAAATGGAGGTTTGGGCACTCGAAGCGTTTGGTGCAGCACATATTCTTCAAGAAATATTGACTGTGAAATCGGATGATGTTATGGGGCGTGCTCGTACTTACGAAGCAATTGTAAAAGGTGACCCAATGCCAACTCCAGGAATTCCTGAATCGCTTAATGTATTATTGCACGAACTTCGTGGTTTAGGTTTGAGTATCAATTTAGAATAAGGAAAAAAAGTTATGGCTTTTAAAAACGATAATAAAGTAAAGAATAATTTTAATAAGATAACCATTGGGCTTGCATCGCCTGAGGAAATTTTAAAATTATCAAGTGGAGAGGTACTCAAACCCGAAACTATCAACTACCGTACTTACAAACCTGAACGTGATGGTTTGTTTTGTGAACGTATTTTTGGACCAACCAAAGATTACGAATGTCATTGCGGTAAATACAAACGTATTCGCTACAAAGGAATTGTTTGTGACCGTTGCGGTGTTGAAGTAACTGAGAAAAAAGTGCGTCGTGAACGAATGGGACACATACAACTTGTTGTTCCTGTAGCTCATATTTGGTATTTCCGTTCGTTGCCTAATAAAATGGGTTACTTATTGGGTATGCCAACCAAAAAAATGGATGCAATTATATATTACGAAAAATATGTAATTATACAGGCAGGTGCTGCTGATAATGGCGAAAATATTATTGACAATGAATTGATTACGGAGGAAGAGTATCTTGATATAATGGAAGCGTTACCACGCGAAAACCAATTACTCGAAGATTCGGATCCAAATAAATTTATTGCCAAAATGGGTGCCGATGCTGTACACGATTTGTTGGCTCGTTTGGATTTGGATGCTTTGTCGTATGAACTTCGTCACCGCGCCAATACTGATACATCGCAACAACGCAAAAATGATGCGTTAAAACGTTTACAGATTGTTGAATCGTTCCGTATTTCGCGTTTGCGCAATAAACCAGAATGGATGATTGTAAAAATCGTTCCTGTTATTCCACCTGAATTGCGTCCGTTAGTGCCGCTTGATGGTGGTCGTTTTGCGACTTCCGATTTGAATGATTTGTATCGCCGTGTTATTATTCGTAACAATCGTTTGAAACGTTTGATCGAAATTAAAGCTCCAGAGGTGATTCTTCGTAACGAAAAACGTATGCTTCAGGAGGCGGTAGATTCATTGTTCGACAATTCGCGTAAATCGAGTGCTGTTAAAACTGACGCTAACCGTCCGTTGAAGTCACTTTCAGATTCGTTGAAAGGTAAACAAGGTCGTTTCCGTCAGAATTTGCTAGGTAAACGTGTGGATTACTCGGCTCGTTCGGTAATTGTTGTTGGACCAGAGTTAAAAATGCACGAATGCGGTATACCGAAAGATATGGCCGCTGAGTTATATAAACCGTTTGTAATCCGCAAGTTAATTGAACGCGGTATTGTTAAAACGGTAAAATCAGCAAAGAAAATAGTTGATCGCAAGGACCCAGTTATCTGGGATATTTTAGAGTACGTGATGAAAGGACATCCCGTATTACTAAACCGTGCTCCTACGCTTCACCGTTTAGGTATTCAAGCTTTTCAACCAAAAATGATTGAAGGAAAAGCAATTCAACTTCACCCACTATCGTGTACGGCTTTTAATGCCGACTTTGATGGTGACCAAATGGCTGTTCACTTACCACTTGGCAACGAGGCGGTACTTGAAGCTCAGATGTTGATGCTTGCTTCTCATAATATTTTGAACCCTGCTAATGGTGCCCCTATTACAGTACCTTCGCAGGACATGGTTCTTGGTTTGTATTATATTACAAAACCTCGTACCGGTGCATTAGGTGAAGGACTAATTTTCTATTCGCCTGAAGAAGCCGAAATTGCTTACAACGAGAAAAAAGTTGCTTTGCATGCTTGGATTAAAGTTCGTACACGTGACCGTGACGAAAATGGTGAGAATGTAATTAAATTAATCGAAACTACTGTAGGACGTATTTTGTTTAACAAATGTGTTCCTTTGCAGGTAGGTTATATTAATGAGTTATTATCAAAAAAATCATTACGTGATATCATTGGTAATGTTATTGAGGTTTGTGGAGTAGCTCGTACTGCTGCCTTCCTTGATGATATTAAAGATTTAGGTTATGTAATGGCATTCAAAGGTGGTTTATCATTTAACTTAGGTGATGTGATTATTCCTGCCGAAAAAGAGACACTTGTAAAAGAGGGTAATGCCGAAGTAGAAGAGATTTTGAATAACTACAATATGGGTTTCATTACCTATAACGAACGTTATAACCAGATTATTGATACTTGGACGCATATTAACTCCAAACTTTCAAATATTTTGATGAAACAACTTTCGACAGACAATCAGGGCTTTAACTCTGTATATATGATGTTGGATTCGGGAGCTCGTGGATCAAAAGAGCAGATTCGTCAGTTATCAGGTATGCGTGGTTTGATGGCAAAACCTCAAAAATCAGGTGCCGAAGGTGGACAAATTATTGAAAACCCAATTCTTTCGAACTTTAAAGAAGGACTTTCGGTGTTGGAGTACTTTATTTCAACCCACGGTGCTCGTAAAGGTTTGGCGGATACGGCTTTGAAAACGGCTGATGCTGGATATTTGACTCGTCGTTTGGTGGATGTGTCGCATGACGTGATTATTCACGAAGATGATTGTGGTACTTTACGCGGTCTTATTGCTACTGAAATGAAAAACAACGAAGAGGTTATTTCGTCATTGTACGAACGTATTCTCGGACGTGTTTCAGTTCATGATATTTATCACCCATTAACTGGAGTTCTTATTGTAAGTTCAGGTAGTCAGATTACTGAATCGCTTGCTAAGCAAATTCAGGAATCACCTATCGAGCGTGTTGAGATTCGTTCGGTATTGACTTGCGAATCGAAAAAAGGTGTTTGCGCAAAATGTTATGGTCGTAACCTTGCTACCGGTAAAATGGTACACATTGGTGAGGCAGTAGGTGTTATTGCTGCTCAGTCTATTGGTGAGCCGGGTACACAGTTAACACTTCGTACATTCCACGTGGGTGGTGTTGCATCCAATATTGGAGCCGAAAATAAAATTACACTTCGTTATGATGGACGTATCGAATTTGATGAGCTACGTACAGTGGATGTTAAAGATGATGCAGGCGATTACCAAATTGTTGTAAGTCGTTTAACAGAAATGCGTGTAATTGATGTAAATACAAGCATAGTGCTTACTACTCAAAACGTTCCTTATGGTTCCAAATTGTTTGTTAAACACAACGAAATGGGCACTAAAGGTAAATTAGTTTGTGAATGGGATCCATTTAATGCTGTTATTATTTCGGAAACAGAAGGTAAAATTGAATTCGAAGATGTAATTGAAAACGTTACATTCAAAACGGAAACAGATGATGCCACTGGATTAAGTGAATTAATTATTATCGAATCGAAAGATCGTAACCGTGTGCCAAGTGCGCATATTATGGATAAAGACGGTAGTGTAATTCGTACTTATAATTTACCAGTGGGTGCTCACCTTGTAGTTGAAGGAGGCGAACAGATTAAAGCTGGTCAAATGCTTGTTAAAATTCCACGTGCGGTAGGTAAAGCGGGTGATATCACAGGGGGTCTACCACGTGTTACCGAATTATTCGAAGCTCGTAATCCTTCAAATCCTGCAGTAGTTGCTGAGATTGATGGAGAAGTAAACTTTGGAAAAATCAAACGTGGTAATCGCGAAATGAGTGTAACCTCAAAAACAGGCGAAGTTAAAAAATACATGATTCCACTTTCAAGACAAATATTGGTTCAAGAAAACGACTTTGTTCGTGCAGGTACACCGCTTTCGGATGGTGCAACTACTCCAACTGATATTTTGATGATTAAAGGACCTACTGCTGTTCAGGATTATATTGTGAACGAAGTTCAGGATGTTTATCGCTTGCAAGGTGTGAAAATTAATGACAAGCATTTTGAGGTAATTGTACGTCAGATGATGCGTAAAGTTGAGATTTTGGAACAAGGTGATACACGTTTCCTTGAAAAACAAATTATCGACAAGCATGAGTTCATGGAGGAAAACGATCGTATCTGGGGTAAAAAAGTTATTCTTGATGCAGGAGATTCAGAGTCACTTAAAAACGGTCAGATTATAACTGCACGTAAGTTACGCGACGAAAACTCAGCATTGAAACGTCGTGATATGCGTATTGTTGAAACACGTGATGCAATTCCAGCAACATCCAATCAGATTTTGCAAGGTATTACACGTGCTGCTTTACAAACACAGAGCTTTATGTCTGCAGCGTCGTTCCAAGAAACTACTAAGGTGCTTAATGATGCAGCTATCAATGGTAAAACAGACCGCTTAGAAGGTATGAAAGAAAATGTGATTTGTGGTCACTTAATACCTGCTGGTACTGGTCAACGCGACTTCGATAAAATTGTAGTTTATTCGCGCGACGAATACAACAAGAAAGAAGATGCTCGTCGTAATGTTACCGACATTGAAGATGGTGGTTCTGAAGAGTAATTTGTAAAATTATATATTTAAAAAGAAAGCGAAATTCCTGGATTGGGATTTCGCTTTCTTTTTTTTTGTTAATGGTATTGCTGCTTTTGTGGCTTTACTTCTACATTTAATATAGCGAAGTAAGCGGTCGGGTAGATTTCAATCTCTTCTGTCGGGGTAGCGGGATTCGAACCCACGACTCTCCCGTCTTCAAACGGGATGCGCTAACTGGACTGCGCTAAAAATTATTGATGATTGAAATGATGTATTGTTGTTTGCTACAAAAAAAGAGATTGAAAATAAGTTTAAACTCATTATCAATCTCTTCTGTCGGGGTAGCGGGATTCGAACCCACGACTCTCCCGTCTTCAAACGGGATGCGCTTACTGGACTGCGCTACATGGCGT
>CAIWIS010000876.1 GCA_903912795.1 uncultured Bacteroidales bacterium | reverse complement strand
TGCCAAGTAAATTTGACACTCCCAAGTATAAGACCATTCAGTTGGTCAACACCAAATCGAAATACAAACCTTTTGGTATCTATTACCCAAATCGCGTTACTTATCCATTTAAATTTGGTTGGGTTAAGGGCTATAGCACCTTCCCCTGTTGGAATCACTGGCCTATTTCACAAATAGCTAGCGATGGGCGAAACACGATTGCCCCCGACAAAGCTAGCCATTCGTCACTAACACAGGTAAATTGCGATAGACAGATATTTGAGAAAGGCAGCGACAACTCAGTTCGTGTCCGCTCTATCATGGGGATGACCACCGAACCAATTGACTCTCTTTTATCGCTTGCAGGCTCGTGGAACTATCCGGCTGAAATAAAATCAAACTCCCCATATTTCAATACTAACGGGTACGATCAATATCAACGTTGTTACAATTTTGAGAATACGAGTAAAACAAAACAAGTACTCGAGTTTGACGTAATGGGTTCTAATAAATCGCCAATTGTGAATCTTGCTTGTGTAATAAAGAATTGGAGGTCAAGTACTGCAACTATCGAAATTAACGGAAAAAATGCAATTCAAGGTGTTGACTATACGCTTGGTTTTTTACCTACACTCGATAGCGACGATATGGTTGTTTGGATAAATATAAAATCAACTTCCGATGTTAAAGTAAAAATTCAATAGTCCTTTAATTATGAAAAAAACAATAGCTGTATTTTTAGGTTTATTTTTCTGTGCCTTTCTTTTTGCGCAGGACAGCATTCGCGTTTCCTTAGCCGAATGGACTTTCGATAAATGGTATGGAGGCGGAATTTTACCACCAGGACAGACGACCGATAAACCTATACAAGCAGATAGAGGGACTTTGGCAAAAACTGCCAAGATAGGTACGGAGCAAATGTTTTTTGGTGGTTCGGCATCTCGTTCATGGAAAGTTCCTACCACAGGTGGGTATGTGCAATGTTCAACAGGTTGGTCTGGTTCAGAGGAACGTTATTATATGATTTCAGGCTTGAATTCAATAGATGCCTCCTCTTTGAGCATAACCTCTAGCCACTCTACGAGCCAAACCGTCGATGCCTACTCGTTTAAAGTACAATACAGACTTAGTTCAACTGGGCCATGGAAAGATGTATTCGGACCATTTTCGGTGAATGACGTAACTGAATCAGGAATAAGTAGAAGGCAGGTGAACAATGTACGATTACCGAATGAATGCAACAATATACAATATCTTGATATTCGTTGGGTGTGTACCGCATTTCCAACGTCTCCTACTACTCAATTCCGGATAGACAATATCTATCTTACTGCGAGTAAAAGAAATCCTAATCCAACTATTGATAAAACGCTTCTGATAGAAGCACAGGCATTACACGAAAATGATTGGGCTATACCCAGTTGGACATTGCTTTTGTCAGCGCGAAAAAAAGCTACCGAAACTCCAACAGCAACCAACTTAAAGGCTTTATCTATTGTAATGAAATCAATGCTGTCAAAAGAAGAGCCCTATTGCATAAATTGTTCATTTAATGGCGATCCAACCACAAATATGGGTTTTGCATGGTACACTAATTCGGGTACAAATGGAGGGCAAGTACAAATTGTAGCAGGGAAAAATGCCAAACTATCCGACTTTGAAAGTCCATTAATGACAAACGTTGCAACAACTACAAATTTGTCGAATGTGAATTATCTTGTACCGGCCAATGATCCAACTTTTACAGCTGATTTATCGGCCAATATAAAACGAAATTATACTTCTAATAAAGTATTGGTTAGTGGTTTGAAACCGAACACGAACTATTCCTATCGGGTAGGAAAACAGGGTGCATGGAGCTCAGTCCGCACATTTCACACCGCTAAAAACACCAAAGAAGATTTCTCCTTTATTTACATTACTGATACTCAGGCTAATTCTGCTGATAATTTTGACGTTTCAACTCAAATTTTAGAAAAGGCCTATTCTAAAACGTCCAATCCACTATTCGTTTTGGCAACAGGAGATTTAGTTGAATCCCAAGGCAGTATGAATAGTGAATGGGAATACGAACAATTTTTTGAACGCATCGAAAATGTATGGAGCAAATTACCAATTGTTTCAACTATCGGTAACCACGATGCAAGCTCGAGTAATAATTTCTTTAACCATATCAATAACGACGATTCCTACAATCAATCTGCTGCGGTGAAAACAACTATGAGCGGTACAGTTTATTCATTTGTGGTGGGCGATGCTTTATTTATGGTGGTGAATCACGAGGATGTTTCAAAACCTGGATATCTGACTTCCTTAGGCGAATGGTTGACAAAGCAGGTAAATGCAAATGTGAACGTTCGTTGGCGGATTGTATGTGTGCATACTGGGCTATTTTCTGGAGGAAGTCACCAAAAGGATATGTCAAGTATTGCACTTCGAGATGCCATGTTGCCTTACTATCAAAAGCTAAAAATAGATCTTTTGATTCACGGACACGATCACGTGTACAGTACGATAGGACCCGTTGATTATCAATCCAAAACTTTAGTTCCGAATTCAGTTCATAATGTAAATAGCCTACCGATAGTGGAACAAGCTAATATGAATGGAAAATCGGGAGGTACTTTTGATGTAAGCAATGGTACTTTCTATTTTAGCAATAACTCTGCGTCGAGAAAAAAGTATGCACCTTCTACCAAAACCAAAATGGATGAGAATTCCGCCAAAATAGGCATTCCCGATTATTGGAGCCTGTTTACGGGGCGATTTTCTCAAACAGGCGAGCCTACTTACAGCAACATTCGTGTAACTACCAATGCTATTTATATATCTACTTTTGCCATAAACAATAGCGGAAAAACTTATTTGTTTGACAAGATAAAAGTGATAAAATAAATGAATTGGGTTAATTCATTTTTACCAAGCAGTCGTTTAATTGCCGTTAAAACATTATTTTTTTTTTTCAACTTTATCAATTTCCTTACCTGATAAATTCATTAATCTTGCAACCAAACTTTTCGAACTTACTTCAACTTTCGTGTAGGTTGTCTTATCAGGCGATTTAGCTGAATAAGGCGCACCTCCGATCACAATCGGACATGTAGAGAAACCCTTTTCCTTTTGTATAATCCGATAAGTATGAGTGTGGCCGCTCAAGATTAAATCGACACCTGCTTTATTCAGTATAGGAAGAAATTTTTTGCCGCAATCATTGGTCCCATGATCGTCAGCAACTGCTCCAATGGACTTTTGAGCGATAGGCATGTGAATACAAACAACCTTAAATTTAGCCTGTTTAAACTCTTTTGATTTCACAACTTCCTGTAACCAAACTGCTTCAGTCGAACGATATTTATCGTAATCCGCCAATCCAAAATATTCTCTATTTGCATCTTGTTTGTCTTCTCCACAATCAAGTATCAAAAAAAACGTGTTTCCCCAAGTGTAGGAATAATAATACTTTCCGGTAGGTGTGTCGAAGTATTTGTACAGATTGCGGGATGCAGCACCACGGGTCTCGTGATTCCCGCGCACCATAACTATCGGTTTTTGTGTTGCAAATGCGGTGCTTAAAGGTGAAAAAATATATTTGCAAAAATTGGTTTCATCGTTTATATCGGTAGGGATATCACCATTAAACACCGCAAAACTGAATTCAGGATGGCTGTTCGTAACATTTCCAACAAAACTTGCATTATTGTGCAAATCATTAAATACTAAAAATGAAAAAGCCTCTACAGGTTTTGGGGGCATAGTAAAACTATACATTTGACTAAAAACACTATCTCCGTAAATTACCTTATATCCTTGAAGGGTAGTTATTTCTTTTGAACATACCCTATAAAAGTATTTTTCTCCTGCTTTTAGATTTTCAAGTTTTACTTTTTGTATGCCATTTCCTACATCAATCAATCCATCTTCGGAGTGGGTCACTTTCGTTCCAAGCACTGAATTGGTACCCATTTCGATCCAACTTTTAGCAGTTTTATTGACTTCCCAAAATACGGTAACTGCATTTGATTGCATATTTTGCAAGAATGGATTACAGGTGATTTGAAAGCTTGTTTGTGCATAGCTTCCAACTGAAATTAAAATAAGCAATAAAATAATTGACTTCTTCATACTTTAAAGTTATTCAGCTTTGATAGTAAATGAATAGCTGTATTCTTTACTAAAAAATCGGTATTTATCCAATGGTGGTTGACCCCACGAGTTTGTTCCACCCACACCACGTTGGAACATATCGATAAGCACAAAAACACTCTTTTGAGGATAGAGGGAATTCGTATGTTGTGATTTTTTTGAGAATCCGGGATCGAAATCCTCTGGCAGGAAGTGTAATGCACTTGCATTCAATGGCTGTGCGCCAGTGAAGGTAATGCTTTGTCCTGCTTCATTGCTGAGTTTGATCCAACGAATATCGGTTTTATTTCCATTTTCTTGTGGACGTGAATAGGGAATATACTGATCATTAACAGTGCTCTTGTAAATGCCTATGAGCGAACCCTCGTTACGGTCAATGTAATTTTCCCAAGGGCCACGACCGTAATAATCCAAATTCTCAAAGCTATCATCTAGCTTAAATTGGTTGCCAAAACGTGGCAATTCAGGTAGATATGTATTGGTCGTGCTGTATTTTGTTGTTACAGTGATTGACCCATCTTTTTTTATATCGTAAATGTATTTTAAATTAGCATTCACATCAAAAAGGAAAAATTCATATTCAATGCTTGTAATACCATTGTTTTCTTTTACATCATAATTGATAAGCTTTTTGTTTTTGCCTGCACCTCGCCAAATATTTAACCTAATTTGAGAGTTGCTTCCAAAATCATTGTCAACCGGAGCTCTCCAGAAATTGGGTTGTACCGAACTCGTAAGTATGTTTTTACCTTTCGACGAGATTGAATATAAGCCATTTTGCTTGCTAAATGCATATTTTACATCGCCAACGTTCACGATTACCTGATTATCCTTTTTATCAATTTGAACTTTTCCATCCGTTTTTTTATTGGCAAAATAATTGTTTGTATCAAAAGCCAATTGATCAAAAGCCAATAAATAATTGATTGGGATTAAAGCTGTATGTTCCTTCGCTTCGGCGTAAATATTGAGGAAATACTCTACACCTTCTTCTGCTTTTATACCATCAATAGGTAATTTTATTTCTTGTGTTGCAGCAGGTTGTGCATTGGCAGTAAATACGCCAGATTTTACAACTATGCCATTTTTAAGTAATTCCCATCTGAAATTATAAATTGAAAGTGAGACAAAGGCATTTTCATTATATACGTTTATCGTTCCTTTGCTTAAATCTTTAGCTGTAAAATGAACATTCTGATATACTTTTTTTACTTCAGGTAATTGAGGTGAAGGAGAGCGGTCGCCACGAACCAGTCCGTTCAGACAAAAGTTTAAATCGGTATGGTATCGTTTTGAATTAAAATCGCCACCATAAGCTAAGTATTCGATGCCATTTTCGTCTTTGGTTTGAATTCCCTGATCCACCCAGTCCCAGATAAGTCCACCTTGTAAAGCTTTATATTTGCGAATTTCAACCCAATAATCTTTTAAATTGCCGCTACTATTGCCCATTGCGTGTGAGTATTCACAAAAAATCATCGGACGGTCGGGATTTTTCTTGGCATATCTTACAATGCTGTCTATAGGTGGATACATGGGACAAACTACATCCGTATAAGCTGTTTCATCTGCTTGTTCATATTGTACCGGACGGCTTTTATCACGCGATTTGATCCACTCGTATGTTTTTTTGAAAACTGGACCGTTACTTGCTTCGTTACCCAGCGACCATTCTATCACACAGGCATGATTTTTATCTCTTTCAATAGTACGATACGTTCTGTCCAAATGGGCGGCATCCCACTCGAAATTAAAAGCTACATTATTGTCAGAATAACCCAAACCATGTGATTCAATATTTACTTCATCAATAACATAAAAACCGAAACTGTTACACATTTTGTAAAATTCGGTCGATTGTGGATAATGACAGGTGCGGATAGCATTGATATTATTCTGTTTCATCAGTTTTAAATCCGTCAAAAGCATTTCTTTTACATTAGCATGACCGTTTTTGAAATGATGTTCGTGCATGTTAACTCCTTTTATGTAAACATATTTGCCATTTATCAACAAATTTCCGTTCTTGATTTCTGAAGTTCTGAAACCTAATTTTGTCGAAGTTGCTTCGAGAAGTTTTCCCGATTCGTCGTAAAGGTTCAACAATAAAGTATAAAGATTGGGTGTTTCGGCACTCCATTGTTTGGGCATTGCCACTACCTGAGATAGTTTCAAATTTTCGGTTTGCTCACCACCTAAAGTCTCATTTAGCGTTTTGCTGAAAATATTTTTCGTGTTCTCGTCAAGTAACTCAACAGTTACTTTTACTGCTTTATTTCCTTTTTCGTAGTTTCTGAGTTGAATATCTAAATTCAAAGTTCCGTTTTTATAATCTTTATCCAAACCAGCCACTGCAAAGTAGTCTTGTATGCGTTGTGGTGCTGTGGAATATAAATAAACATCCCTGTCGAATCCCGATAAACGCCAGAAATCCTGATCTTCTAGGTACGAGCCATCGCTCCAACGAAAAGCTTGAATGGCAATAAGGTTTTTACCAGTTTTTACGTATTCCGTAATATCAAACTCGGTGGGACTTTTTGTTACCTGACTGTAACCCACTTTTTGTCCGTTTACCCAAACATACATGGCCGCTACACCCGATTCGAAATGAAGAAAAACGCTACGGCCATCCCATAAATTCGGAATTACTATCGATTTTCGGTAACATCCTACAGGATTATCATCGTGAGGGATATAGGGAGGATTTGCAGGAAAAGGGTAAATAATATTCGTGTAAATTGGTGTTCCAAACCCTAAAATTTCCCAGTTACCGGGTATTGTGATTTTATTCCAGGTTTCGTCGTTGAAAGTTGGATTGTAAAAACCAACCGGCACATCATCTGGTTTTGGTAACCATTTAAAATCCCAATCACCTTTGATGGCAAGGTAGTAAGGCGATATGGTTTTATCGTCCAAAATTGCTGATTTTGCGTCAGCATAAGGAAAGGAAGTTGCCCTTGTGTATTCATTATTTACTCCGAATACTTTTGGGTTTTCCCAATCGTTCACTTGTGCAGTGCTCGATATTGCTACTGCCGCTAAAAATAACCCGATGAAATTTCTTTTTAAGCTCATAATTAATTGTATATATTTTTCAATATCAAGTGTTACAAATATGTATTGTTAATTAAGATGACGTTTCTTTATCCTTGCTCCATTTTTTAAACTATCAACAATCGCATTATAACGCATATTTATTTGCCGGTTGATAATCTCTTTTTCAGATTCAGAATGGTGTTTTCTCAATTTCTGACTTGGGAACTTTTCAAATGAAAGACTATCAAGTTTTATAATTTCATTGGTGACAAGGTAATCTTTAAGTTTGATGACCATATTGCTATAAAAATAGTCGAAATAACTATTCATATCGAACTGTTCTGGTCCATAAAATTTAATTTTTTTTGCAATGGCTTCTGTTCTTCTTTTGTTTTCTGTTTCCATATTCATTCGGATGGACTGGAAACTTGCATCGCGTATGATTCCATATTTTTTTGCCATTAAAAGCTGAACTTTCACACTCACAAGTGTATCGATTGTCGTTTTTCTTAAAACTTCAGAGGGAGATATGCCTTTTGATTTATCACTCCAAAAATTACTGTGGTAATCTAAACCAAGTTTATTCCGAAACTCACGAATAACAAGATACCTGTTTCTTTGTGCAAAAAAACTAAATTCTTCTTTAGTTATAGGTTCATTGTTGACAAATAAAGCAATTTCTTTTCGTGGTATATGTGTTTGTGAAGCGATGCTTAAAACAAAAATATGCAGAAAGGCAATAACAAGCCAACTTGTAATTGAAGTTTTCATATTATTAGGCAACACAATTAAATGACAATGATTTTTTTAGATAAAACAGTTTTTCCAAGATCAACTTTTAGAACATATACGCCTGTGCTATCAAACGGATTACCAACTGAATAGTTGTTCATCCCACTTTTGAAGGATTTTTTGTATATGTTTTGTCCTTTCTGATTATAGATTGCAATTTTCAATTTATCATTCTGACAATAATCGGATAAAATGAATAATTCGCCACCTTTTCGAAAAGGGTTTTCTGACACTTGAAAACCATATCCCTTTGAAAATACATCCAAAAGTGGTGTTAATACCTTATACTCATTAGCACCAATATCTGGTAATCCATTGTATAATGTGTTGCCAAAAAAATCCTGATTTCCATTATTTGGAATTACAACTCCTGCATTTATACAAGGCGAATTTGCTTGTAATTTATATCCTTCAAGTGTATTCAAACCGATAGTTCCGCTACCCGGATTAACCATCAGAGGATTAGCTGTAATTTTCTTCGCATCGTTTGGTTCGTTGGAGGGATGAATGCCGTAGAAACAATTAGCTTCATAGGTTCGGCTGTAATTTGTTGCATTCCAAAGATAAGTTGCCGAAGGGCTTAAATTGTAAATCAGGTTGTTTTTGAAATTATAGGTGCGTGTGTTCGCCTGACCAGTTACATTACCGTTGTTTCGCTCTGAGATAATAATAGGAGATAATTGTTGAGGAATATAGACCGTATTGTTGTAAACCGAAACAGAAGTAACCGGATAATTGATGCAAAAAATAATACCCTTGTCATTTTGGCTGATATTGTAGCGACAAACAATATTCGCATCTTCCTGAACGGTGCATGTCCAAAATAGTCCATGCGAGTTATCATGACTGTAACTGTATTGCCAGATTGTATTTGGTGAGCGAAGATCAGCATCATACATACTTCCATCGGCATCCGGTGAATTATTCAAATATCCTTCGTTGTACTGAAAAATTGTACCATCGCAAGCAGCTGTGAACATAGTATTACCCGATATTCCATTTGCTGTATTGTAACAAACATTATTTTCTACGATACCGCCTTCGAATAGTCGGATGATCATTGCATTTTTTGAAATATTATAAATTGTATTGTTACGAATTCGGGCATTGGTAATTTTCATTCTATTCCATTCCGGAGATTGTGGCTGGTAGCCATCACCATCCACACATTCTGTGATAATTCCCTGATTCTGACAATCGTTAATTACACAATTTTCCACTAAGATATCGTTAAAACGAGCATCGGCGTTTGTTGCTGCCAAAACGGCAAAACCGATGCCACTGGTGCGTTTGTGAGTTCTATCTTGCCCTACTTTTCCGCTAATATGATGTATTTGCAAGTTTCGCAAGTAGATGTGATTCACCACGCCAATACCTTCGTTAATTTCGATGCGAACACCACGACGATCACCTTCAGTGTTAGAAAAATTGGTTATTTCCAAGTTGTTGATTTCCCAATATGCCTGATTGTACAGATAAACAACACCGGTCCCGGTCATTCCATTTCCATCAATCAGTGGTTTTACTCCGGCGCCATATTTGTCAATTACAATTGGATAATTGGCATTCCCTGAACCTTTTGGATTTAATTTCCCGACCCAAACGCCACCTGATTTAAATAAAATGGAATCGCCGGCTTGAAAAGTGGTTGCATTTACCTTGTTCAGTGATTTCCATGCCTGAGTTGTTAATCTACCAGTATTAGTATCATTGCCGGAATTGTTGTCGATATAATAAGTAGTGGCAAATAGCTTATTAACCGAGAAATAACTTATTGCAACAATAATAAAAACTGTTGTGACAAAAGCATTTGATTTTGAAAACT
>CAIWIS010000875.1 GCA_903912795.1 uncultured Bacteroidales bacterium | reverse complement strand
CCTTTAGCCATTGCTATATCGTCCAACGCTATTTTGCGGTCAATTGACTGAATAATCGAAACTTTAAGTTTCGATTTGTTAGCCACAGTACGAACGCGTAAATCTTCGGGACGAACAATCTCGTTTTCCTTAACATGTTCACGTATAAGGCGTAAAAAGTCCTCACCATATCGTTTTGCTTTTCCAGCACCTACACCAGGAATGTTTTGCAATTCATCCATTGTGATTGGATAAGTTGTGGCCATAGCTTCGAGCGAAGGATCTTGAAAAATTACAAATGGTGGTACCTCCAATTTTTTCGACATCTTTTTACGAAGGTCCTTCAGAATAGAGAATAGCACATCATCGGCTGCACATGTGCCTCCTGATGATTTTGGAGCTGCATCTTCTTCGTCTTCATCAAATTCGTTGTCTTTCACTACCGGAAATGCAGTTGGTTTTTTCATATATGCTTTACCAGCAGCAGTAACCTTAAGCAATCCGTAATTTTCGATTTCCTTCGATAGCAAACCTCCAATTAATGCTTGACGAATCACAGCATGTAAAGTCTTTTCATCTTCGTCCGAAGCTGAACCGAAATTCTCAAGCTCATCGTGTTGATACGTTTTGATTTCCGAGTTTTCATTTCCTTTCAGAATGTCAACAATGTGTTCGGCTTTAAACTTTTCGCGAACAATAATAATAGTCTCTAATGTCAGCAATAAAAATTCCTGAGCATCAATAAATTTTCGTGGTTTCATACAATTATCGCAACAACCGCAGTCGTTTTCTAGCTCTTCTCCAAAATAATGTAACAATAATTTACGCCTACATACCGATGACTCTGCATACGCTTGCGTTTCTAATAATAATTGATTTCCGATTTCTTGTTCAGCAACCGGTTTTCCTTGCATAAACTTTCTGAGTTTATCTAAGTCTTTGTAGGCATAAAATGCTATACATTGACCTTCGCCACCATCACGTCCACCTCTACCCGTTTCTTGGTAATAACCTTCGAGACTTTTAGGCATGTCGTAATGTATCACAAAACGAACATCAGGTTTGTCAATTCCCATTCCAAAAGCAATGGTAGCAACAATAACCTGTACTTTTTCCATCAAGAATTTATCCTGATTTTCAGTTCGAATTAATGTATCCATGCCAGCATGGTAAGCTAAACACGATACCCCATTTACTGTAAGAGTTGCAGCTAGTTCTTCAACTTTCTTTCTGCTCAAACAATAAATTATACCCGATTTATTTTGCTGTGAGCGGATATATTTAATTATATCTTTATCAACATCGTTCGTTTTAGGACGAACCTGATAAAATAAATTTGATCGGTTAAACGACGATTTATAAACATTTGCACCTAACATACCCAAGTTTTTTTGTATGTCGTGCTGCACTTTTGGTGTAGCAGTGGCAGTAAGTGCTATTAAGGGTGCTATCCCTATTTCGTTTATTAATGGACGAATGCGTCTGTATTCAGGTCTGAAATCATGTCCCCATTCCGAAATACAATGTGCTTCGTCTACAGCATAAAACGAAATTTTCAATGTTTTTAAAAACTCAATATTTTCTTCCTTTGTAAGCGACTCGGGAGCTACATACAATAATTTTGTTTTGCCTGATAGTAAATCAGCTTTTACAGCCTCTATAGCTGGCCGTGAGAGCGTTGAATTAATAAAATGAGCTATACCGTCTTCCTCACTAAAATTACGCATAGCATCCACCTGATTCTTCATCAAAGCTATAAGGGGCGAAATAACAATTGCTGTACCTTCCATAATTATGGATGGTAATTGATAGCAAAGCGATTTTCCTCCACCCGTAGGCATCAATACAAATGTATCATTGCCACTCATAACATTCTGAATTATGGCTTCCTGATTCCCTTTGAAGGTATCAAAACCAAAATTCTTTTTTAAGTGATTTTTTAACTCAGAATGTGATAACATGTTTTACGTAGTTGTAAATGAAATTCTTTTAGTTTTAAAATGAATTATCCGAATTTATTACTTACATAACAAATTCAAAAATTAGACACAAAGCATATCAAAACAAGATATTTTATTAAAAATAAACACCTAAATCATGTGTTGATTATGCTCTTTATATTCACAAACAAAATTATAAACAGATTTCAAATATACAAGGCTTTTCGAAAGAAAAATTAAAATATTTATGAATAAAAATTTTATTCAACGT
>CAIWIS010000874.1 GCA_903912795.1 uncultured Bacteroidales bacterium | reverse complement strand
TTTAGCGAAACAACGCTCAATACCAAACTAACCGAATTGGGTTTTCTGCTATCAAAGGGCTTTGATATTCGACGTAGTATTGCCGACTTCAAAAACAAAAGCGGTAAGTACAATGCCGGCACCTTGCCGCAAACACTGGTTTACTTTATTATGTATATTCGTTACAGGCATTATTACAAGTCGATAAGTAAAATTCTATTGACAGCATCCGAATTTCAGCTTACAAAAATACTTACCGAAGAGCTAATGGTGGCTTACAATGCTTCGGAAAACGATGTGTCTTGCTTTTTTTGGACAGAAACGCAGGTTTTGAAATTTGCTGCGAAAATTGAAAGCAACCAAACGAATGTAGAAAAATTTGTAACTGTAGTTTGTGGTAGTGATATGGTTTTAGAAAGTAGAAATCAATAGTTTGTAGTTCGAAGCAAGTTCGATAAAGGATGTTCTAACATCTATTTCAAAAAGTTTTCATTTTTGGCCTCAACCGGCTTTTAAAAATCTTACTATCTGCATATTTATCAGCATGTTGAATGCGTAGTTTTTTTCGGTCTTCTTCGGGAAGGTGATAAATAGATTGGCATTCTTCACCGCAACATCCATCGTATTTCTGAGCACAGTCGGCACATTGTATAAACAGCAAATGGCAATCGTTGTTGGCGCAGTTGGTGTGCGTATCGGCAGGGTTGCCACATTGGTGACAGCGGGCAATTATTTGTCCATCAACAGATTCGCCCAAGCGTTCGTCGAACACAAAATTTTTACCGTTGAATTTTGATTCAATGCCGAGTTTTTTAATTTGTTGTGCATACTCAATAATGCCACCATGCAGTTGCGATACATTTACGAAGCCATTGTGAATCAGGAACGAGCTGGCTTTTTCGCAACGAATGCCGCCGGTACAATATAGTAAAAATTCCTTGTCTTTTCCGTCCTTAAATTTATCCACTACCATTTGCATTTCTTCCCTGAAAGTATCTACATCCGGACAAAATGCATTTTTAAAATGACCAATTTCGCTTTCGTAATGGTTGCGCATATCCACCACTACGGCATCCGGATTGTCCAACGCTTCGTGAAACTCCAACGCCGACAAATGTTTTCCCACTTTCGATAAATCATAAGTTCCGTGTTCTAAACCATCGGCTACAATTTTTGGGCGTACTTTAATGGTGAGTTTGAAAAACGATTTGCCGTCATCTACAATGGCGTATTTTATGGGTAAATTATTCAGTTCCGGAATAGCATATAAATACGCCATAAACTGCTCAAAGTTATGCTCCGGCACACTCATTTGTGCATTTATGCCCTCACGGGCTACATAAATTCGCCCGAAACAGCCCATTTCATTCCAGCGTCGATATAAATCGTTGCGGAATTCGGTTGGATTTTCGATATTAAAATACTTGTAAAACGAAATGGTGCGGCGTTTAAACGTTTCTTGTTGAAGTTGTTCCTTTAAAATACGACGATCAATACGATTCTCTAACATGAAATATAATTGTAATTATTTAATTATTAACTATATATTATTTTTGTGCAATGTAGACATTGCAAAATAAGATTTTTTATGATTTGCTTATGTTGCAGATATTCAGACAGATAAACTACTTGTTGTGTTAAATATCAAATTGTACTAGTTTCAACTTAAAACATATTTAAAATTGAATTGTTTAAGTGCTAAAACAAATAATCAATTTATCAGCAATGAATACAAATAAAGCAATACCAAAAGATATTGAAGAATTAGAAAACGAAGAGTGGTTTTATTCGCTCGATTATGTAATGCAGCAATGGGGACCCGACCGTGTTGTTGAATTGTTGCGCCAATTGCAGGTACGGGCACACAAAGCTGGCATCGAATTGCCATTTACTGCTAACACACCATATATCAACACTATAACGCGCGATAAGCAAGTACCCTATCCAGGAAATAGGGAAATTGAACGCAAAATAAAAAGCATTATTCGCTGGAACGCCATGGCCATGGTGGTAAAAGCCAACAAAAACGAAACCGGCATTGGTGGTCATATTTCTACGTATGCTTCGGTTGCTACGCTACTCGAAGTTGGTTTCAACCACTTTTTTAAAGGAAAAAATGCACTAAACGGTGGCGACCAGATATATTTTCAGGGACATTCTACTCCCGGGATTTACTCCCGAGCATTTCTCGAAGGACGCTTATCACAGGATAATATTTGCAATTTCCGCCGTGAATTGAACCCGAATGGTGGCGTTTCGTCGTATCCGCACCCGTGGCTGATGCCTAAGTTTTGGGAATTCCCTACCGTATCGATGGGTCTGGGTCCAATTATGGCTATTTATCAGGCGCGTTTTAACCGTTATTTGGAAGACAGAGGATTAAAAGAAACAGCTGGGCAAAAAGTTTGGGCTTTTCTGGGCGATGGTGAAACCGACGAACCGGAAGCACTGGGCGCAATTACGCTGGCTTCACGCGAAAAGTTAGACAACCTGATTTTTGTGGTAAATTGTAATTTGCAACGCTTGGATGGTCCTGTACGTGGAAATGGAAAAATTGTGCAGGAACTCGAAGCTGTATTCCGTGGAGCAGGTTGGAATGTGATAAAGGTGCTTTGGGGTGGCGAATGGGACACTTTGATTGAAAACGATAACAAAGGAAAATTAGTAAAACGCATGGGCGAAATTGTGGACGGACAGTCGCAAAAGTTTTCCATTGCCGATGGCGGATATGTTCGCAAGGAATTTTTTGGTGTCGACCCCGAATTAGAAGACATGGTAAGTCACTTAACCGATGAGCAAATTAAAAAAATGAAACGCGGTGGTCACGACCCCGAAAAGGTATATACTGCTTTTAATGCTGCCGTTAACCACAAAGGTCAACCTACTGTAATTCTGGCAAATACCATTAAAGGGTATGGTTTGGGCGAAAGTGGTGAAGGTAAAAATATTACCCATTCGCAGAAAAAACTGAACGAAGAAGAGTTGAAAGAATTCCGTACACGCTTCGGTATTCCGCTTTCGGACGAAGAAGTGGTGAAAGCACCTTTCTACAAATTGCCCGAAGATTCGCCCGAAATGCAATACTTGAAAAAACGTCGTGAAGCGCTGGGCGGTTCAGTGCCTGAACGTCGGGTAGAGGTTCGTCCAATAAAAACGCCACCCGAAGAAGTATTTGCTGAATTTTATAAAAGTTCGGAAGATCGCGAACTTTCTACCACTATGGCTTTTGTTCGTATTCTTACTAAATTATTAAAAGACAAAGAAATAGGTAAACTGATTGTGCCCATTGTGCCCGACGAAGCCCGTACTTTTGGTATGGAATCCTTGTTCCGCGCTAATGGAATATACTCGCACGTTGGTCAACTTTACGAACCTGTTGACAAAGAACAATTGTTGTATTACAAAGAAGCTAAAAATGGTCAAATTCTTGAAGAAGGAATTACCGAGGCAGGCTCAATGTCGTCGTTTATCAGTGCCGGAACGGCTTTTGCCACACACGGACTGAACATGATGCCGTTTTTTGTATATTATTCCATGTTTGGAATGCAGCGCATTGGTGACTTAGTTTGGGCTGCTGCAGATATGCAAGCCAAAGGATTTTTGGTAGGTGGAACAGCCGGTCGCACTACATTGGCTGGCGAAGGACTTCAACATCAGGATGGTAACAGTCATTTGTTGGCTTACCCTGTGCCAAATTTAGTTACTTACGACCCTGCATTTGCGTACGAACTGGCAGTAATTATTCGCGATGGTATTCGTCGCATGTACGAAGAACAGGAAAATGTGTTTTATTACGTAAC